>NZ_CP059450.1:1965000-2048375 GCF_022023855.1 Azospirillum brasilense | reverse complement strand
CGGTCCAGAGTGTCAGCTTTCCAGACAGACTGTACCGATCTTCCGACACACCAACGGCGGGTTGGGCGGACCGTTCCGGGTTCGATGGCACGCTTTCCGGGCGCCAAATGGCCGCTTGCAAATCGGGGGTCCGCCTGCAATTCTGCGCCTCCGACGGTGCCCCGTCCGCCGTGAAGGCGCGGGGATAATAGGGAATGCGGTGCGGATCCGGATGGGTCCAAGGCCGCGGCTGCCCCCGCAACTGTATGCGGCGAGTCCGCCTCCGGAAATGCCACGGGCCGACAGGCTGGGAAGGCGGGAGGCGCGGCGACGACCCGCGAGCCAGGAAACCTGCCGCCAGACCGAAACTCATCCAATCCGCCGGGTGTGGCGGAGACAGGGAAACAGATCATGACGCATCGCGCCGTCCTCCGTCCGTCCGCCGGGAAGACCCCGGCCACCGTCATCACCGGCTTTCTCGGCGCCGGCAAGACGACGCTGATCCGCAGCCTGCTGGAGCAGGCCGGCGGGCGCCGTCTGGCGCTGATCATCAACGAATTCGGCGACGTCGGCATCGACGGCGAGATCCTGCGCGCCTGCGGCGATCCCACCTGCACCGAGGACGACGTGATCGAGCTGGCGAACGGCTGCCTGTGCTGCACCGTCGCCGACGACTTCGTCCCGGCCATCGAGAAGCTGCTGTCGCGCCCCCAGCCGCCGGAGCACATCATCATTGAGACGAGCGGCCTCGCCCTGCCGAAGCCGCTGGTCCAGGCCTTCCACTGGCCGGCGATCAAGACGCGGGTGACGGTGGACGGGGTGGTCGCGGTGGTCGACGCGGCTGCCGCCGCGGAGGGCCGCTTCGCCCCCGATCCGGCGGCGCTGGCCGCCCAGGCCGCCTCCGCCGGGCAGCTCGACCACGAGACGCCGGTGGAGGAGGTGTTCGAGGACCAGCTCCTCTGCGCCGACCTGATCGTGGTGAACAAGACCGATCTGGTCGATGCCGCCGATCTGGCGAAGGTCGAGGACCTGATCCGCGCCGCCATGGCCGAGGGTGGCACCGGGCGCGAGGCCAAGATCCTGCGCGCCAGCAACGGCAAGGTCGATCCGGTGGTCCTGCTGGGCGTCGGGGCCGGGGCCGAGGACGACCTCGCCAACCGCCCCAGCCACCATGACGAGGAGGAGGGCCACGACCACGACGATTTCACCAGCTTCGTCGTGGAACTCGGCCCGCAGCCCGACCCGGCGGCGCTGGCGAAGACGCTGGAGCGCGTGGCCGCCGCCCACGGCGTGCTGCGCCTGAAGGGCTTCATCGATGTGCCGGGCAAGCCGATGCGCCTGCTGGTGCAGGGCGTGGGGACGCGCATCCAGACCCATTTCGACCGCTTCTGGAAGCCCGACGAGCCGCGCCGCAGCCGTCTGGTGGTGATCGGCGAGACGGGCCTGGACCGCAACGCCGTGACCGCGGCGCTGGGGTGATTTTCGGCCTTCACAACCCTCTCCCCTCTGGGGAGAGGGTGGCCCGCAGGGCCGGTGAGGGGGGTGCGCTTACGCCGGACGTTCCGCCACGCGCACCCCCCTCACCCTAGCCCTCTCCCCAGAGGGGAGAGGGACATTTCGAAAAGCTCTCGGTCATGCACCTACTCGCCGCCCGCCAGGAAGACCTCGACGCCGGCCCCCAGGCCGTGGATCTGGGGCAGAGCCCGGCGGACCTCGTCGTCCTGTCCTTCTCCGACAGCGACCTGACGGCGCTCGCCGCCTGCTGGAAGCGCCATCGCGACGCCCTGACTTCCAATCCGTTGCCGACCCTGCGGCTGGCGAATCTCGCGCGGCTGGGGCACCCGCTGTCGGTGGACCTCTACGTCGAGTCCGTGATCCGCAAGGCGAAGCTGGTCGTTCTGCGGCTGCTCGGCGGGGCGGGCTACTGGCGTTATGGGCTTGACCATGTCGCCGCCGCCTGCCGGGAATCCGGGGTGGCGCTGGCCGTGCTGCCCGGCTGCGCCCAGCCGAACCCCGCCCTGGAGGGCTATGGCACCGTTCCGGCCGAGGCCGCGCAACGGCTGTGGCGCGGATTCACCGAAGGCGGGCCGGACAACATGGCCAACCTGCTGGCCTACGCCGCCACTCTGAGCGGGCAGGAGCGCCCTTGGCGCGAGCCGGCGCCGGTCCCCCGCTTCGGCGTCTATGAGGGCTGGTCCGGCCAAGTTGCTGGGCCATGCGCGCCGGTCGTCTTCTACCGCTCCCACCTGCTGGCCGGCGATCTGGAGCCGGTGCACGCGCTGTGCGACGCGCTGGCCGCGCGCGGCCTCGCCCCGCTGCCGCTGTTCGTGGCGAGCCTGAAGGAGCCGGACTGCGCCGCCTGGATGCGCGCCACCCTGACCGCCCGCGACGCCGTCGTCGTGATGAACCTGACCGGCTTCTCGGCGGCGCGCGAGGACGGGTCGCCGCTGGAGGCCAACGGCACGCCGGTGCTTCAGGCCGTGCTGTCCACCACCCCGGAGGAGGGCTGGCGCGGCTCCGCCCGCGGCATGGGGCCGTCCGATCTCGCGATGAACGTGGTGCTGCCGGAGATGGATGGACGCATCCTGACCCGCGCCATCGCCTTCAAGGCCGAAGGGGCGCTGGACCCCGACCTGGAGTTCGCCCCGACGCTGATCCGCCCGGTGCCCGACCGCGTGGCGTTCGCCGCCGATCTGGCCGCCGCCTGGGTACGGCTGGGCGCCACCCCGCGGGCCGAGCGCAAGCTGGCGCTGGTGCTCTCCGATTATCCGGGGCCGGGCGGCGGCATCGGGCACGCGGTCGGCCTCGACACCCCGGCGAGCGTCGTCGGCATCCTGGAGCGGCTGCGCGCCGAGGGCTACGCGCTGGACGGGCTCCCCGCCGGCCCCGCCGCCCTGATGGAGGCGCTGACCGGCGGAGCCACCGCCGCGCTGAGTTTGGAGGACTACCGCCGCCTCGCCTCCGCCGACGCCCGCGCCCGCATCGCGGCATGCTGGGGCGACGAGGAGGCCGACCCGCGTTCCGACGGCGCGGCCTTCCACTTCACCGTTCTGGCCTGCGGCAACGTCACCGTCGCCGTGCAGCCAAGCCGCGGCCACGGCCCGCTGACCACCACCCAGCACCACGACCCGGAGACGCCGCCCAGCCACGGCTACTACGCCTTCCACCTTTGGCTCCGCCACATCCTGGGCATCCACGCGCTGGTCCAGGTGGGGGCGCACGGGACGCTGGAATGGCTGCCGGGCAAGGCCGTTGCCCTGTCCGCCGATTGCTGGCCGGAGATCGTCGCCGGTCCCCTGCCCTGCCTCTATCCCTTCATCGTCAACAACCCCGGCGAGGGTGTGCAGGCGCGCCGCCGGCTCGGCGCCGTGCTGATCGGCCACCTGACCCCGCCGCCGGTCGAGGCCGGGCTGCACGGCGACCTCGCCGCGCTTGAAACGGCCATCGACGAATATTCGATGGCGACCGGGCTCGACCCGCGGCGTCTGGGCACGCTGCGGCAGACCATCCTCGATCTCGCCTGGAGTTCCGGCGTCGCCGCCGACTGCAACCTGCGGCCCGACGACGACCCCGACGCCATCCTCAGCCGCCTCGACGCCCATCTCTGCGACATCAAGGAGATGCAGATCCGCGACGGGCTGCACGTCTTCGGCACGACGCCAGAGCCGGAGCGCCGGGCCCGCCTGCTCGCCGCCGTCGCCCGTTTCGGCACGGCGGAGGACGTCGCCCCGGCGCTGGACGCCTGCGGCGAGGCGGAGATGGCCGCCTTGCTGGCCGGGCTGGACGGACGCTTCGTGAAGCCCGGCCCCGGCGGCTCGCTGGCGCGGGGGCGGGCCGACACGCTGCCCACCGGGCGAAACCTCTACGCGCTCGACCCGCGCGGCGTGCCGACGCCGACCGCCTGGACGCTGGGCTGGCAGGCGGCGGACGCGCTGATCACCCGCTACCTGCAGGACCACGGCGACTGGCCGAAGCGGCTGGTGGTGGATTGCTGGGGCACGCCGGCCATGCGCACCGGCGGCGACGAGCTGGCCCAGGCCATGGCCCTGCTCGGCGTGCGCCCGCTGTGGGAAAACGGGTCCGGCCGGGTCACCGGCTTCGAGGTGATGCCGGCCTCCGTCCTGGGCCGCCCGAGGGTGGACGTGACGCTGCGCATCTCCGGCCTGTTCCGCGACGTCTTCCCGCAGCAGATCGCCCTGTTCGACCAGGCCGTCCGCGCCGTGATGGCGGAGGACGAACCGGAGGACGTGAACCCCGTCGCCGTCGCGTTGCGCACCGACCGCGCCGAGTTGAAAGCCGGCGGCACCCCGGCGGCGGAGGCCGAGCGCTGGGCCAGCGCGCGGGTCTTCGGCGCGGCCCCCGGCGCCTACGGCACGGCGCTGCCCGGCATGATCGCGCGCGGAGACTGGAACGCGCGGGCCGATTTCGGCGCCGCCTATCTGGAGGGAAGCTGCCACGCCTACGGCAAGGGGCTGGAGGGCGTCCCGCTGCCCAGCCTGTTCCGCCGCCGCATCGGCGGGGCCGACGCGCTGGTCCACCACCAGGACCAGCGGGAGCACGACGTCCTCTCCACCGACGGGTTCATGCAGTATGAGGGCGGCTTCTCCGCCGCCGCCGCCTTGGTCGACAACGACCCGGCGCTCTACCACCTCGACAGTTCGGAGCCGGAGAGCCTGACCGTCCGCACGCTGGGGGAGGAGATCGCCCGCGTGATGCGCGGACGGGCGGCCAACCCGCGCTGGATCGACGGCATGATGCGCCACGGCTACCGCGGCGCCGGGGAGCTGGCGGCGAGCGTGGACACGCTGTTCGCCTTCGCCGCGACCACCACGGCGGTGCGGCCCCATCATTTCGACCAGTTGTACGATGCCTATGTGGACGACCTGCGGGTGTGGGACTTCCTGGCGCAGTCCAATCCGGCCGCCGCCCGGCATATCCTGGACCGGCTGACCGAGGCTTTGGAGCGCGGTCTCTGGCACCCACGCCGCAATTCGACGGGCGACGATCTGCGCCGCCGCAAGGAGATGTCCGCATGAGCGCGATCACCCAACTCCGCAATCCACCCCGCCGGCGCGGCATGTGCCCCGGCGTCCTGGCCCCAATGGAGGTCGGCGACGGTCTGCTGGTCCGCGTGCGCGTTCCGGCGGGGGTGCTTCCCGCCGCCTCGGCGACGCGGTTCGCGGAGCTGGGGCGTCGTTACGGCAACGGTCTGGTCGACCTCAGCCACCGCGGCAACCTGCAACTGCGCGGTGTCGCCGCGGCGGACATGGCGGCGCTGATCGCCGAGCTTCGCGCGCTCGGCTACGTCTCGGAGGACGCGGAGAGCGAGGCGGTGCGCAACGTGCTGACCTCCCCGACCGCCGGGCTGGACGGGACGGCGGTGCTGGACGTGCGCCCCTACTCCCTGGCGCTCGATGCCCGGCTGGCGGCCGACCGTGACCTCCACCGGCTGCCGCCGAAATTCGGCTGGCTGATCGACGGCGGCGGTCAGGCCCCCCTGTTCGACAGCAGCACCGACGTGCGCTTCGACGCGGTGGCGGGGCCGCTGCTCCGCGTCGGGCTGGGCGGGACGTTCGAGGGAGCGGTGGTGCTGGGCCACTGCCGGCCCGACGATTTGGTGGAGCTTGCGGCGGCGCTGGCGCGGGCTTTTCTGGAGCTTCGCCAAACCCTGGCCGAGCCGCCGCGGCGCATGGCCGGATTGGTCAAGACGCTGGGGGTGGAGGCGCTGCGGGAGCGGGTGAGGGGCCTGCTGTCTTGCCCCCACCCTTCCCATGCTGCGCATGGGCCCCTTCCCTCCCCCGCTGGGCGGGGGAGGGAAGATTCTCCCCCGCAAACCTCATTCCCTCCCCCGCCCAGCGGGGGAGGGTCAGGGTGGGGGCAAACGTCGCCGACCCGACTCTTCCTCGGCCCCCAACCCTCCTGGCCCCCTGTTTCATGGCTGGGCGTCGCCTTCCCCTTCGGCCGCCTCGACGTCGACCGGCTGGAGGCGCTGGCCACCCTCACCCACGAGATCCGCATCACCCCCTGGCGCGCCCTGCTGCTGGCCGCCCCGCAGGAGGGCGCCGCGGAGAAAGCCGCCGCGCTCGGCGGCATCCTCGATCCCCTTGACATCCGCCTGAAGCTCACCGCCTGCAGCGGCGTCACCGGCTGCGACGTCGGCACCACCGACACCCACGCGGACGGCCTCGCCATCGCCGGGCGCGCGGCAGGCTTGCTGGAGGCGGTGCGGATGGTGCATGTCTCCGGCTGCGCGAAGGGCTGCGCCCATCCCGGTGCGGCGGATGTCACGCTCACCGCGCGGGACGGCGTCTATGACGTCGCGCTGAACGCCGCCCCCGGAGGCGCGCCCTGGCGGTCCGGCCTGACGCCGCCCGAGGCCATCGCCACAATCGCCGGATTGTCTGTTGAGGAGTTGTCCCGTGTCCGCTGAGCCGCTTTACGACTACATCCGCGATGGAGCGGCCATCTACCGCCAGTCCTTCGCAACCATCCGGGCGGAGGCCGACCTGTCGGCCATCCCCGACGATCTGAAGGCGGTGGCGGTGCGCGTCATCCACGCCTGCGGCATGGTGGACGCGGCCAAGGACCTGATGTTCTCCCCCGACGTGGGAACGGCGGCGCGAACGGCTTTGCGTCATGGCGCGGCGATCCTCTGCGACAGCGAGATGGTCGCCCACGGCATCACGCGGGCGCGCCTGCCGGCGGACAACGCCGTCGTCTGCACGCTGCGCGACCCGGCGGTGCCGGAACTGGCCAAGCAGGTCGAAAACACCCGATCCGCCGCCGCGCTTGAGCTGTGGGTGCCCCGGCTCGCCGGTTCGGTCGTCGCCATCGGCAACGCGCCGACCGCCCTGTTCAAGCTGCTGGAGATGATCCGCGACGGCGCGCCGAAGCCGGCGGCGGTGCTGGGCTTCCCGGTGGGCTTCGTCGGTGCGGCGGAAAGCAAGGACGCGCTGGCCGAGGCGCCCTTCGGCCTGCCCTTCCTGGCGATCAAGGGCCGGCGCGGCGGCAGCGCCATGGCGGCGGCGGCGGTCAACGCCCTGGCGAGCGACGTGGAATGAGCAACAGCACTCCCCCTACCGGCACCCTCTACGGCGTCAGCGTCGGCCCCGGCGATCCGGACCTGATGACCGTCCGCGCCATGCGCACCATCGGCGCCTGCCCGGTGGTCGCGTATTTCTGCAAGCGCGGCACCTCTGGACAGGCCCGGCGCATCGCCGACGGCTGCATTACGGCGGAGCACATCGAACTGCCGATGGTCTATCCGGTGACGGTCGAGCTGCCGCCCAACCACCCCGACTACGGCCGCCAGATCGAGGCCTTCTTCGACGAGTCCGCCGAGCGGCTGGCCGAGCATCTCGCCGCCGGGCGCTCCATCGCCGCGCTGAACGAGGGCGACGCCTTCTTCTACGGCAGCTTCATGCATCTGTTCCTGCGGCTGGCCTCGCGCTTCCCGACGGAGGTGGTGCCGGGCGTGACCTCGATGATGTGCAGCGCCTCGCTGCTGCCGCGCCCGCTGACGCTACGCGACGACGTGCTGTCGGTCATTCCCGGCACGCTGGGGGAGGAGGCGCTTTTGCGCGCGCTGCGCAACGCCGACGCCGCGGTCATCATGAAGCTGGGCCAGAACCTGCCGAAGGTCCGCCGCGCCGTGGAGGCCGCCGGGCTGGCCGACCGCGCCTGGTACATCGAGCGGGCGAGCATGGCGGACCAGCGTGTCATGCCCTTCCGCGAGGCGCCGGAGACGGCCCCCTATTTCTCGCAGATCGTCATCCCCGGCGAAGGGCTGCGGCGATGACGGCCGATCCACGCGCCGGATGGTTGAAGGTCGTCGGGCTCGGCCCCGGCACCGAGGACTGGCTGACCCCGGAGGCCCGGCGCGATCTGGCGGAGGCGACCGACCTCGTCGGCTATTTCCCCTATGTGGACCGCGTGCCGCCGGGGCCGCAGGTGCGCCACGCCTCCGACAACCGGGTGGAACTGGACCGCGCCCGCCACGCCCTCGAACTGGCGGCGGAGGGCCGTCGGGTGGCGGTGGTGTCCGGCGGCGACCCCGGCGTCTTCGCCATGGCCGCCGCGGTGTTCGAAGCGCTGGACGACCCGGCGGCGCCCGCGGCGTGGCACCGCGTGGCTCTGTCCGTCGATCCCGGCATTTCCGCGATGCAGGCGGCGGCGGCACGGGCCGGCGCGCCGCTCGGCCATGATTTCTGCGCCATCTCGCTGTCCGACAATCTGAAGCCGTGGGAGGTGGTGCTGAAACGCCTGCGTCTGGCGGCGGAGGCGGATTTCGTGATCGCGCTCTACAACCCGATCAGCCGTGCCCGCCCCTGGCAGCTCGGCGCCGCCTTCGACGCGCTGCGCGACCTCCGCTCGGCGGACACGCCGGTGATCCTCGCCCAGGCGGTCGGCCGCCCCGACGAGGCGCTGACCATCACGACCCTGGGCGCGGTGGACGCGGCACAGGCCGACATGCGGACCTGCGTCATCATCGGCGCCTCGCACACCCGGCTGGTGCCGCGCGAGGGTGCGCGGCCGTGGGTCTACACGCCGCGCAGCTATGGGGTGCGGGGATGAGGGCGGTGTCGCCAACCGTTGCCCCCTCCCTAACCCTCCCCCGCTTTGCAGGGGAGGGAATCCCCTCCCCCTGCGTAGCGGGGGGAGGTCGGGAGGGGGGCTCAACTGCCGAATGCCTCCAACCACGCCAACGCCGCCGCCGCTGCGTGCACTTCGGCCACGCCATTACCCTTTGGGCGCTCGACCATCACCACGGGGATGCCCCGGCGACGCGCGGCTTCCAGCTTCGCTTCCGTTGCCGTCCCGCCGCTGTTCTTGCTGACGATGACATCCACCCGATGCTCCTCCAGCAGGGCGCATTCTCCCTCCAGCGTGAAGGGGCCACGGCCGAGAATCAGGCGGTAATCGGGCAGCTTCGGCGTCGGTTCCGGCGGATCGACGGCGCGGATCAGGTAGCGCTTGTCCGGCACCGCCTCGAACACCGCGACCTCCTGCCGGCCGATGGTCAGGAAAACGCTCTCGCCGAGCGGGCGCAGTGCCTCGGCGGCGGCGGCCATGTCCGGCACGCCGATCCAGCGGTCGCTCTCGGTCGGCACCCAGGGCTTGCGGGTCAGTACGAGCAGCGGCACGCCCACCCGCGCGCAGGCCGCCGCGGCGTTGGCGGAAATCTGGTCGGCGAAGGGATGTGTCGCGTCCACCACCGCCCCGATGCCGCTTTCCACGAGATGCGTCGCCAGCCCGTCCACCCCGCCGAAACCGCCGATGCGGGTCGGCAGGGGCGGCAGGACCGGCTGCTTGGTGCGCCCGGCCAGCGACACCGCCGCGTCGATGCGCGGGTGGCCATTGAGAAGGCGGGCCAGCGCCGTCGCTTCAGTGGTGCCACCCAGAATCAGCGCCTTCATGCTTGTCCTCCTTGGGGTGCGCCATGATTAGCACAGGACCGGGGCGTTGGCTGAGCGTCGTCGGCATCGGCGAGGACGGGTGGGACGGTCTGTCGTCCGCCGCCCGCGCGCTGGTCGAAGGCGCGGACCTACTGGCCGGCGGTGCCCGCCATCTGGCGCTGGTACCCGAAACCACTCGACAGGAGCGCCTTCCCTGGCCCTCCCCCCTGTCGGACGCCTACCCCACCCTGCTGGAGCGGCGCGGCCAACGGGTCTGCGTGCTGGCGAGCGGCGATCCGTCCTGGTACGGCATCGGCGCCACCCTGGCGAAACTCGTTCCGGTTGAGGAACTGTCGATCGTTCCGGCCCCGTCATCCCTCAGCCTTGCCGCCGCCCGCCTGGGCTGGCCGTTGCAGGACTGCGGCACCCTGACCGTGCACGGACGCCCGCTGGAGCTGGTCATTCCGCATCTGCAACCGGGGGCGCGGCTTCTCATCCTTTCCTGGGACGGAACGACCCCGACCAAGCTGGCGGCTCTGCTGACGGCGCGCGGCTTCGGCCCGTCGCGCCTGACCGCCCTGGAATCCATGGGCGGACCGCGCGAGCGCTGCATCGTTGCGACGGCGGAAGAATGGTCGGCGGAGCGCGTGGCCGACCTGAACACGCTGGCGGTGGAGTGCGTCACCGCGCCCCACGCCCGCGCCCTGCCCCGCACGCCGGGCCTGCCCGACGACTGGTTCGAGCATGACGGCCAGATCACCAAGCGCGAAATCCGCGCCGTCACCCTGTCCTGGCTGGCCCCGCGCCGCGGCGAGCTGCTGTGGGACGTCGGCGCCGGCTCCGGTTCCATCAGCGTCGAATGGATGCTGAGCGATCCAACGAACCGCGCCATCGCCATTGAGCACAAGACCGACCGCGCCGCCCGCATTCCGGCCAACGCCGCCGCCTTCGGCGTGCCGGGGTTGGACTTGGTGCGCGGCAAGGCGCCGGAGGCGCTGGACGGATTGCCGGCGCCGGACGCCGTGTTCATCGGCGGCGGGCTGACCAACGACGGCGTGCTGGACGCCTGCTGGTCGGCGCTGAAGCCCGGCGGGCGGATCGTCGCCAACGCCGCGACGCTGGAAAGCGAGGCGTTGCTGATCGCCACCCACAAGCGGTTGGGCGGGCAACTGTCGCAGATCGCCGTCAGCCGCGCCGCGCCCATCGGCGGCTTCACCGGCTGGCGCCCGCTGATGCCGGTCACGCTGTGGCTGGCGGAGAAACCGTTGTGACGGCGGCTCGAATCATCGCGGCGGGAATCGGTTGCCGAGCGGGCTGCCCTGGCGACGAGATCGCCGGGCTGGTCCGCGCCGCCTTCGCGGAGGCCGCGCTGGACGAGGCCGCGCGCCGCGCCGTGCAATTGGCGGCACCGATGCACAAGCGGAACGAAGCCGGGGTTGCGGACGCGGCGCGCCTGCTCGCCCTTCCGCTCCGGTTCGTTGACGATTCAGCGTTGGCCGCGGTTCAGGACCGTGTGCAGACCTGTTCCGCCCGCGTCGAGGCGGCGGTGGGTGTCGCCTCGGTCGCCGAGGCCGCCGCTCTGGCCGCCGCGGGGCCGGGCTCCACCCTTCTGCTGCCGCGCCGTTCCACCCCGCGCGCCACCTGCGCGCTGGCGATTTCTGGGGAAGTTTCCGCATGACCGTGCATTTCATCGGCGCCGGACCGGGCGCGCCCGACCTGCTGACCCTGCGCGGGCGCGACCTGATCGCGTCCTGCCCGGTCTGCCTCTACGCCGGGTCGCTGGTGCCCAGGGAAATCATCGCCCACGCCCCGCCGGGCGCCCGGATCGTCGACACCGCCCCACTGACGCTCGACCAGATCGTCGCCGAGTTCAAGGCGGCGCATGCGGCCGGGCAGGACGTGGCGCGGCTGCATTCCGGCGACCTGTCGGTCTACAGCGCGCTGGGCGAGCAGACGCGAGCGTTGCGCGAACTGGGCATCCCCTACGACATCACGCCGGGCGTGCCGGCCTTCGCCGCGGCGTCGGCCGCGCTGGGGCGGGAACTGACCCTGCCGGAGGTCAGCCAGACGCTGATTTTGACACGGACGGAGGGCCGGGCCTCGGCCATGCCGGCGAACGAGACTCTGGAGGTTCTGGGGCGCTCGGGCGCGACGCTGGCCATCCACCTGTCGATCCACGTCATCGACCGGGTGGTGGAGCGGCTGACCCCGCTCTACGGCGCGGAATGCCCGGCGGCGGTGGTCTACCGGGCGAGTTGGCCGGAGGAGCGGGTGCTGCGCGGCACACTGGCGGACATCGCCGCCCAGGTGGCGGAGTCGCCGATGGAGCGCACTGCCCTGATCCTGGTCGGCCCAGCGCTGGGGGTGGAGGATTTCCGGTGCAGCGCGCTCTACGACGGGTCGCACGTGCGCCGCTACCGGGGGCTGGGGGAGTGAGGGAGGTTTTCACTCCCTCTCCCCTCCGCTTACGCGCAAACGAAGTTTGCGCTGACGCGACAGGCGGACCTTTGGCCCGCCGAAAGCGGGGAGAGGGTCGGGGTGAGGGGGTCCGGCAATTGCCGTACTCTCCTGTCCCCCGACATCCCCCGCACCCTAACCCTCTCCCCAGAGGGGAGAGGGGACTAAAGGGTGCTCCAGCCGGAACCGCCCACGATGTTGCCTTGGCGGTCGGTGACCAGCACCTCGACCGCCACGGGAGCGCCATCGAGCGTGTCCAGCGCGGTGCGCTGGGCCAGCGCCGCCACACGGTCGGCCAGCGGCAGGCCGGCCTCCCTGGCGATGCTCAGGACATGCGCGGCGGTGTTGGCGGTGCGGGCCTCGGCCACGGTGTCGGAAGCGGCGCCCAGTTCGGCCATGCGGTCGGCCAGCCAGTCGAGATCGACGCTGCCGCGCTTGGAATGCAGGTCGAGCAGGCCGCGCGCCAGCTTTCCGAACTTGGCGAAGCCGCCGCACAGGGTCAGGCGCGGGATCGGGTGGCGGCGCAGGTACTTCAGCGTGCCGCCCGCGAAATCGCCCATGTCGAGCAGCGCATGCTCGGGCAGGCCGTAGCGCGCCACGACCGCCTTTTCCGAGGTGTCGCCGGTGCAGGCCGCGACGTGGCTCAGCCCGGCCGCCCGCGCCACATCGACGCCGCGCTGGATCGAGGCGATCCAGGCAGCACACGAGTAGGGCACGACGATCCCCGTTGTCCCCAGGATCGACAGGCCGCCGAGGATGCCCAGCCGCGGATTCATGGTGCGGCGGGCCAGTGCCTCCCCATTCTCAACCGAGACCTCGACGACGATGTCGGGGGCCTCGCCGGCCAGCGCCGCGGCCTCCGCGACCGCTTGGCGGATCATCGCGCGGGGCACCGGGTTGATGGCCGGTTCGCCGACCGGGACCGGCAGGCCGGGGCGGGTCACCGTGCCCACCCCCTCGCCCGCGCGGAAGACGACGCCCTGGCCGGGCGCGGCGCGGCTGACGCGGGCTTGGATCAGCGCGCCGTG
The DNA here is from genome assembly GCF_022023855.1 of Azospirillum brasilense. Taxonomy (NCBI): domain Bacteria; kingdom Pseudomonadati; phylum Pseudomonadota; class Alphaproteobacteria; order Rhodospirillales; family Azospirillaceae; genus Azospirillum; species Azospirillum brasilense. Next base: position 2,035,516 of record NZ_CP059450.1, on the reverse strand, counting down.
GGTGACGTCCGGGTCGTCGCCGGCATCCTTGACCACCCCCGCCGCCGCCCAGCCGTCGCCGCGGTCCGTCCAGGCGAGCGCGAAGGCTGGCGTCTGGCCGCCGGGCAGGGTTACCGTCACCGGATCGGGGAAGTCGCCGGAAAACAGCGCCCCGCAAGCCGCGCGCGCGGCGGCGGTGGCGCAGGTGCCTGTCGTCCAGCCCCGCCGCAGCGCCTTGCCGTCGCCATTACCGTTTCCCTGGCCGTCCACACCGTTTTCCGTCGCTGAGTGCTCGTCCATGACCGCAGAGCCGTTGCCCGACTCCCTTTCTCTTCCTCTGGAACTGGCCGACTTCCGGCCCGGCAGCGTGTGGCTGGCGGGGGCCGGTCCCGGCGATCCCGGCCTGCTGACCCTGCTGGCCCTGCAAGGTCTAAGGCAAGCCGAGGTGATCGTCCACGACGCGCTGGTCGGTGAACGGATCATGGCGCTGGCAGCGCCCTCGGCAAGGCTGGAGTTCGCGGGCAAACGCGGCGGAAAGCCCTCCGCCCACCAGGACGACATCACCAACCGCCTGATCGAGCTGGCGCGCGAGGGGCACCGCGTGCTGCGGCTGAAGGGCGGCGACCCCTTCGTCTTCGGACGCGGCGGCGAGGAGGCGCAGGCGCTGGCCGAGCGGGGCATCCCCTTCCGCATCATCCCCGGCATCACGGCGGGCCTCGCCGGCCCAGCCTACGCCGGCATCCCGGCCACCCACCGCTCGGCCAACCAGGCGGTGATCCTGGCGACCGGCCACAGCTGCGCGGGCGGGCCGGACTGGAAGGCGCTGGCCGCGACGGGCGCGCCGCTGATCCTCTACATGGCCTGGAAGGGTTTGCCCGGCATCGCCGCCGCGCTGATGGAGGGCGGACGGTCCGCCGACACGCCGGTCGGCGTGGTGACCGACGCGACGACCGAGCGGCAGCGCGTGCTGGTCACCACACTCGGCACCTGCGTCGCCGATCTGGAGGCGAGCGGGATGGAGCCCCCGGCCATCATCGTGATCGGCGAGGTGGTGCGGCTGCGCCCCGTGCTCGACTGGCTGCCCAAGGAGGCTCCCCATGGCTGAGGCCCCCATGTCTGAGGCTGCACCGCGCGGGCTGATCGTCGGGGCGCCGGCGTCCGGCACCGGCAAGACCACCGTCACGCTGGGGCTGCTGGTGGCCCTGAAGGCGCGCGGCCTGCGCGTCGGCGCGGTGAAGGCGGGGCCGGACTACATCGACCCGGCCTTCCATCAAGCGGCGACCGGGCGGCCCAGCGTCAACCTCGACAACTGGGCGATGGGGCCGGACCTGCTGGATTCGCTGGCCCGCCGTGCCGGGGAGGGCACCGACCTGCTGGTCTGCGAGGCGCTGATGGGCCTGTTCGACGGGGTGGCCGGCGTCGGGGCGACCGGCACCGGCGCCACCTCCGAACTGGCGGCGCGCACCGGCTGGCCGGTGATTCTGGTGGTCAACGCCAAGGGCCAGTCGCAGTCCGCCGCCGCCCTGGTCAAGGGCTTCGCCACCTACCGCGACGATGTGCGGATCGGCGGGGTGATCCTGAACAACATCGCCAGCCCGCGCCATCTCGCCTTGGCCGGCGGCGCCATCGAGGCGCTGGGCGTCCCCGTCCTCGGTTCGCTGCCCCGCACCCCCGACGTGATCCTGCCCGAACGCCACCTCGGCCTGATCCAGGCGGAGGAGACGGCGGACCTTCAGGAGCGTCTGGCGGCGCTCGGCCGCTTCATCGCGCAGCATGTCGATCTCGACCGGGTGGCGGCACTCGCCACCCCCTCCCGCGCGCCGGAGGGGAGCTTCGTGCCCGCCCTGCCGCCGCTGGGCCAGCGCATCGCCATCGCGCGGGACGCCGCCTTCACCTTCGTCTACCCGCACCTTCTGGAGGGCTGGCGCGCGGCGGGCGCCGAGGTGACGCACTTCTCGCCCCTGGCCGACGAGGCGCCGCCCGACGACGCGGACGCCGTCTATCTGCCCGGCGGCTATCCGGAACTGCACGCCGGACGGCTCGCCGCCGCCGGACGCTTCCGCGACGGCATGCACCGCTTCGCCGGGCTCGGCCGCTCAGTCTATGGCGAGTGCGGCGGCTACATGGCGCTCGGCGAGTCGCTGGAGGACGCGGCGGGCACCACCCACCCGATGCTCGGGCTGCTCGGGGTGCGGACCTCCTTCGCCAAGCGGAAACTGCATCTCGGCTATCGCCGCGCCGTCCTGCTGGGCGACACGCCGCTGGGCCGGGCGGGCACCGCGCTGCGCGGGCACGAGTTCCACTACGCCTCGATCCTCGACCGCGGGGGGGACGAGCCGCTGGTCACCGCCACGGCGGCGGACGACTCGGACCTCGGCCCGCTCGGCGGCCGGCGGGGCAGCGTCTTCGCCTCCTTCTTCCACGTCATCGCGGCAGATCAATGAGCGACCACGCCTTCGCACCGGAGGAGCGGGACGCGCTCTACAAGGCGATCTTCTCGCGCCGCGACGTGCGCGGGCAGTTCGCCCCCGACCCGGTCCCCGACGAGGTGCTGACCCGCGTGCTGACCGCCGCGCACCACGCGCCGTCGGTCGGCTTCATGCAGCCCTGGAACTTCATCGTCGTCCAGGACCCGGCGGTGAAGGCCCGCGTGCACGCCGATTTCTCCCAGGCCAACGAGGAGGCCGCCGCCCTCTTCACCGGGGAACGCAAGGCGCTTTACAGCCGCCTGAAGCTGGAAGGCATCCGCGAGGCGCCGGTCAACCTGTGCATCACCTGCGACCGGGAGCGCTCCGGCCCGGTGGTGCTGGGGCGGACGCACATCCCGACCATGGACCTCTACTCCTGCGTCTGCGCGGTGCAGAATCTCTGGTTGGCCGCGCGGGCGGAGGGGCTGGGCGTCGGCTGGGTCAGCATCCTGCACGAGGACAAGCTGCGCGAGGCGCTGGGCATCCCGGAGCGGATCGTCCCCGTGGCCTACCTCTGCCTCGGCTACGTCTCCCACTTCCACGAGACGCCGGAACTGGAGAAAGCCGGCTGGCGCAGCCGGCTCCCCCTTGAGGACCTCGTCTTCCGCGACCGCTGGGGCGGGACGACGTAAAGGCCGCCGTCAGGCCCCGAAGCCGCCGTCGATGGTCTGGAACGTGCCGGTGATCATCGCGCCGTGCGGGCCGGCGACGAAGGCGGTCAGTTCGGCGACCTCGCTGGCGTGGGCGTAGCGCTTGATCGCCATGAAGCCGCGCATGGCCTCGGCCATCGGACCGTCGGCCGGATTCATATCGCTGTCGGTCGGCCCCGGCTGGATCGCGTTGACGGTGATCCCGCGGTCGCCGAAGTCGCGCGCTAGGCCACGCACCATGCCCTGGACCGCCGATTTGGTGAGCGCATAGGCCGCCCCGCCCGCGAAGGGCATGCGGTCGCCGTTGACCGACCCGATGACGATGATGCGCCCCGGCCCGGTCATGTGGCGCGCCGCCTCGACCGCGGCGTGGTAGGGCCCGCGCACGTTGATGTCGATCATGCGGTCAACCTCGTCGGGGTCGAAGGTCAGCGGATCGCCGATGATCGCCACCCCGGCGTTGACGACCAGCACGTCCAGCGCGCCCCGCCCGGCCACCGTTGCGATCACCGCGTCGCGGTCGGCGCTGTCGGTGCGGATCGCCTCGGACCCGGTCTCGGCGGCCAGCGCCGCTGCGGCCTCCGCCGAACCGGCGTAGGTGAAGGCGACTCGCCCGCCACCCGCCGCGAAACGCTGCACGATGGCCTTGCCGATGCCCCGGCTGCCGCCCAGCACCAGGATGTTCTTGCCCGCGAAGTCGCTCATGATCGGTTCCTTGAATTAATGTAGTGACCGCTATATAAAATCAGCGAAAGGCATCGCGCAAGGATTTTTTATAGTGGTCACTACAAAAAAATCGGAGCCGCGCGGACGGCGGCGTTCCTTCGACGTGGACGAGGCGGTGGAGACGGCGATGCGCCTGTTCCACGCCCGCGGTTACGACGCGGTCGGCGTGGCCGAGCTGGGCACCGAACTGGGCATCAAGCCGCCGAGCTTTTACGCCGCCTTCGGCAGCAAGGCCGGGCTGTTCGAACGCGCCCTGCGGCGCTACGCGGCGGGCGAGGCCAACATCTTCGCACGGGCCCTGGCGGAGGGCGGCGATGTGGCCACGGTGATCGGGCGGACGCTGGCGCTCGCCGCCGAGCTGTATCCCGGCCAGGGAGGGACGGCGGGGTGCCTCGTGCTCGACGGCGCGCGCAACAGCGCCGACCCCGAGGCACAGGCCTTGGCCGACGCGGCCAAGCGGGAGGGCTGCGCCGCGGTCCGCGACTTCATCGCCACCGAAGCGCCGGACCGCGCCGACGCGCTGGCCGATCTGGTGGTGGTCGCAATGATGGGGATGTCGGCGGCGGCCCGCGACGGCGCGGATCGGGAAAGGCTGGACCGGGTGGCCGCCATGATGGACCGGGCCTTCCGCCGGGAACTGGCGGGTGTCTGACGGGTGGTCCTGCGGGGATGGTACAGGATTTCCGTCACGTCTTGGTCCTTACGACTGACCGGCGGGAGGCGCAGGATCAGCGGCAGCCGGGAACCTCCCGCATCCCCATTGAGGACCAACCGCCATGTCCCCGCGTCTCGACTACCACGCCACCGCCCCCGCCGGCATGAAGGCCCTCGCCGGTGCGCATGGCTACATCGGCCAGTGCGGGCTTCCTGTCACGTTGATCGATCTCGTGTATTTACGCGTTTCGCAAATCAACGGCTGCGCCTATTGCATCGACCTGCACAGCCGCGATCTGCTGAAGAACGGTGTCACCATCGACAAGCTGGTGCTGGTGCCGGTCTGGCACGAGGCCGAAACGCTGTTCACCGACCGCGAACGCGCCGCCTTGCGCTGGGCGGAGACGGTGACGCGGGTGGCCGAGACCGCCGTCCCGGATTCGGAGTTCCAGGCGGTGTCGGCGCTGTTCTCCGAGAAGGAGGTGGCCGACCTGACGATCGCCATCGGCCTGATGAATCTCTACAACCGCCTCGCCATCAGCTTCCGCACGGTTCCCGCCGCGGCCCGTTGAGCGCGATACGCCGGCTCAGCCATGCCGTTTCACCAAGTCGAGCAATCGGCGACAGTCGTCGGACAGGCGCCGTTCCTGCAAATTGGTGATGCCCAGCAGCAGGCCTCGGGGGCGAGCGGCCTCCGGGCCATCGGCGTACCAGGGCGACAGCGGCACCGGAGCGAGACCGTCCGCCTGCGCCGCCGCGGCGATGCCGACATCGCGGCTGCCCGGTGGCAGGTCCAGGCGGACCGACAGGCTCCCCGACGCCTCCACCGCCATCGGTGACTCCGCCCCCGCGGCGTCGCGCATGGTCGCCAGAAGCGCCTGCTGGCGGACGGCGTAGAGCCGCTTCATCCGGCGCAGGTGCCGGAAATAATGCCCGCCCGCCATGAAGTCCGCCACCGCCCGCTGCATCGCCGCCGCTGGAGCCGGGGACAGGCAGGCGGCGGCCTCGCCGAAGAGACCGGTCAACCCCGGCGGCACCATCAGGAAGCCGAGCCGCAGCGCCGGGCTGATCGTCTTGCTGAAGGTGCCGGCGTGCAGCACCCGCCCATCCCGGTCGAGGGAGGCCAGCGCCGGAGCGGCCCGGCCCTTCAGTTGCAGTTCGCTGAGATAGTCGTCCTCGACGATCCATGCCCCGGCTCGCGAGGCCCATTCCAGCAGGGCGAGGCGGCGCTGCAACGTCATGGTCACGCCGAGCGGCGCCTGCTGGCCGGGCGTCACCACGGCCAAGCCCGCCGCGGGCGCCCGTGCGAGTCCCGCATCCACGTCGATCCCGGCGCCGTCCGTCGGCACGGGCACCACGGTCATGCCGGCGAGGTGAAGGGCGCGGCGGGTCAGGGGAAAGCCGGGCTCCTCCATCCAGGCGGTGGCGCCGTCCAGTCGCAAGGCCCGAATCACCAAGCCGAGCGCGCCGGAATAGCCCGCCGTGATGAAAATCTGCTCCGGCGTGCAGCGGATGCCGCGGGCGATGGCCAGCACGGCGGCGATCTCTCGCCGCAGATCCGGATGGCCGCGCGGATCGGGATAGCCGACCGGGGCCGCCGCGGCGGCCCGCGCCGCCCGCCCGACGATCCGGGACCACAGCGTGAAGGGAAAGGCGTCCTGCGCCGGCACACCCATCTGGAAGGGCAGCGGCGCCCGCTCGAAATTGGAAAACAGCTCCGGGAAGGACGGTGCCTGGACCGGCCCGTCGGGGGACGGCCCCGCCATGGCCCCCTCGGCCACCCGCGTCCCCGCGGCGCCCAAACCGACCGCAAGCTGTTCGTCGATCAGCCGCTCATAGGCGTCGCGCACCGTCCCACGGGACACCCCGAGCTGCACCGCCAGATCCCGCCAGGACGGCAACCGCGCCCCTCCGGCCAGCCGGCCATTGCGGATGGCGTCGCGCAAGGCGGCGTGGATTTGAGCGGACAGCGGAACCTTCGCGGTCCGGCTGAGGGCGATATCCAGAGTTTCCGGCGGCGGCAGGGCGGGCATGGGCCGCAGGATAGCGCAAGCTTGCCCATCCGCAATCCACCGCAAGCTTCCCGGATTTCCCGCCGGCAGGCTCCCGAGTGTCCGGCGCGTCGTGGACGAAAAAAAAGCCGGAGCAACCGCTCCGGCCTTGAGTCTAGGGAGGAAACGCCCCGAGAATGGGCTGGCGGAGAATAGGGGCACCCCTTTCAAACTGGTATTACCAATCCGGAATGGGTGCGGTGCAGCATCCGCATAGGCCGATAATTCCCTGTGAATAGTGTGGTTTTTTGACGTTTCCGCTTTCCCCTATGGTGTCAGTGTGCTCTCCCGTCGTGGAACGGGGCGATTTGTCATCCTCGGTACAGCTTCACCACCGACGCGCGAACGCGCATAATCCGGCGCGGAACCGGGGGTGCGGCCCGCAGTGGCCATGGCCGTGCGGGCGCTGGATGGGGAACGACGGCATGGGATTCGGCAGGGGCGTCTGGCTGCGCCCGGTGGTCGCGCTGCTTCTCGGGATTCTGACCAACGGGATTTCTGCCGGCGAACCCGCGTGGGCGGACCCCACCCGCTTCACCATCCTCTACGCCCACAGCACGACCGAGCTGGAGGACGTGCAGGGACGCGGCGGCATTGCCCGGCTCGCCACGCTGGTCCACCAGGAACGGGCGGCGGGCGCCACCGTGCTGGTCCTGCACGGCGGGCAGGCGCTCGCCCCCTCCGTCCTGTCCTTCTACGACCAGGGGGCGCACGTCATCGACCTGCTGAACGGGGTCGGCATCGACGCCATGGCGGCGCTGAACCGGGAATTCCATCACGGCGACGATGTGCTGATGACCCGCGCCTTCGAAGCGAACTTCCCCATGGTCGTCTCCAACGCGGCGGACCGCCAGACCGGCAAGCCGCTGGATGGGCTGGAGGACCGCGCGATGCTGAACGCCGGGCCGGTGCGCGTCGGGGTGCTGGCCGCGGCACCGGCGCGGACGGGAGAGATCACCCGCTCGCCGCGCACCGACTTCCTGCCGCCGGGTCCGGTGCTGGCCAGGAAGGCGAAGGACCTGCGCAACGCCGGGGCCGATCTGGTGGTGGCGCTGACCGGCGATTCCGGCGGCACCCACCGCGACGTGATCGCCTCCGGCGCCGCCGACATCGTGCTTTACCAGGACCGCGGGCGGGTGGTCGCCGTGGAATACGACGGCAAGACCCTGAACGCGACGGTCGAGCCACAGGCCGCCTGGGTGCTGGCCCTGGACATCACCGCCGAGAAGGTGACCAAAGGCGACGCCACGCGCACGGTGTGGAGCAGCGGCGTGCGCGCCATCGACACCGCCACCGTGGCGCCGGACCCGGCGCTGGACGCGCAGGCCAAGGCCTATCGCGCGCGGCTGGACAGCATGCTGGGCATGCAGGTGGGCCGTCTGGACGCCCCCATCGACACGCGGCGCGAGGCGGTGCGCGCCAGCGAGAACGCCTTCGCCAACACCGTCGCCGATTCGCTGCGCGAGGCGATGGAGGCCGACGTGGCGCTGATCAACGGCGGCTCCTTCCGCGGCGACCGCGCCTATGCGGCGGGCACGGTGTGGACGCGCCGGGACATCCAGACCGAATTTCCCTTCCACGACACCGCCGTGCTGATCGAGGTCACCGGGCAGCAGTTGCGCGACGCGCTGGAGTTCGGCTTCTCCGGAATCGAGCAGTTGCAGGGCCGTTTCCCGCACCTGTCCAACGCCCGCGTCATCGTCGACCCGTCGCGCCCGCCCGGCCAGCGGGTGATGGCGCTGACGGTGGGCGGCAAGCCGGTGGAGCCGACGGCCCGCTTCCGGCTGGCCACCGGCAGCTACCTCGCCAACGGCGGGGACGGCTATGCGATGCTGACCACCGCTCCGCGGCTGGTGGACGACCGGGACGCCGATTTCGTCTCGACCATCCTGGCCAGCCGGATCGCCCGCACGGGCAGCTTCGCGCCGCGGCTCGACGGTCGCCTGACGGTCCAGCGGTAGCCGCGGAATGAACGCCACGCCGCCCTCCGCCGACCGCACCGATGCCACCGCGCCCCTGCGCCGACGCCCTGGGGCGCGCGCCGGTATCGTGCTGCGCATCTCCATCGGCCTGACCATCATGACGATGCTGGTCCTGCTGGTCGGCGTCGTGTCGCTGTCCTCCTTCCAGCTGTTCCGGGGGGAGGTGTCGGTGCTGTCCACCACCACCCTGCCGAAGGTCATCACCAGCGCGGAGCTGCGCGGCTCGCTCCAGAAGCTGGTCGCCCGCCTGCCCGTCCTGGCCGGCGCGGCCACCACCCCGCAGCGCCGGGCCATCTACGACGAGCTGATCAGCGAACTGGAGTTCCTGAGGAAGCTGGTGGAGCGCATGCGGGACCTCCACCAGCAAGGCGAGCCGGGCGGCGACGGCGAAAGCGACGAGTTGCGGCTTCTGGAACAGGCCCAGTCCACCCTGCTGATCCTGGCGGCGACGGTGGCCGACCTGAACGCCGAGGTCGGGCGGCAGATCGAGGCCGGTGCCCGCCAAGCGGAGGCGATCCGCGCCCTGGCCCAGCTCGCCGACGCGCTGGAGCGATTGCCGGGCGCGGAACCCGGAACCGGACCGGCCACGGCGGCGCCCGGCGGGGGCGGAACGCTGGGGGCCTGGGCGGTGCGGGCGGGCGCGCTGATGGCCCGGGCCGCCGGGGCGATGCAGACGGACCACCTCAACCGGCTGCGGGTGGAGCGCCGCAACGCGGAGCACACGCTGGCCGAGCTGGGCCGCCTGGCCGCCGCCACGCCCGAGCCGGAGGGCTCCGCCATGGAGCGCATCCGGGCCGACCTCGCCGCGATCCTGGTGGCGCCGGAGGGACTGTTCGACAGCTCCGCCGAACGGCTGCAGGCGCGCAACCGCGCCCAGGCGCTGTCCGGCCAGTCGCGCGTTCTGGTGGAGACGGTGGACCGCTTCACGCTGGCCCTGTTCGACGCCATCCACGACCAGTCCACCGACCGCACCGGCGATCTGGCGGCGATGATCCAGGAGCGCTCGCGCATGGTGATGGTGCTGGGCGGCGCCTCCATCCTGCTGGCCATCCTCGTCCATCTCTTCTTCCGGCGCTTCCTGACCTCGCGGCTGGTCGCGCTGAACGGCGCGGTGCTGGCCCGCCTGTCCGGCAGCGACGCGACGGTGCCGGTGGAGGGCAACGACGAGATCACCGACATCGCCGCCTCCATCCGCTACTTCATCGACGAGATCGACCGGCGCCAGATGGATCTGGCCGACAACGAGCGGCGCTTCCGCGACCTCGTCGAAGGCTCCATCCAGGGCATCATCATCCACCGCGATTTCCGCCCGCTCTACGCCAACGAGGCCTTCCTGCAGATGCTGGGCAGCAGCCTGGACCGGGCGTTGCGGGTGCGGTCTGTGCTCGACTTCATCGCGGAGGACAGCCGGCCGCTGGTCGAGGACAACTACCGGCACATCGTCGCCACCGGCCTGCCCAGCGAGCGGCGGCGGCTGCGCGCCCGCCGGCTCGACGGGTCGGAGCGCTGGATCGAGCTGACCAGCCGCCGCATCGATTGGAAGGGGGAGACCGCCGTCCAGTCCATCGTCGTGGACGTGACCCGCGAGGTCGAGGCCGAAGCGGCGCTCCGCCGGTCCCGCGATTCGGCCGAACAGGCGCTGCGCGAGTTGAAGGAGACCCAGGCCAGCCTGATCCAGGCGGAGAAGATGGCGTCGCTCGGCCAGCTCGTCGCCGGGGTGGCGCACGAGGTGAACACGCCCATCGGCATCACCATCACCGGCGCCTCGCAGCTTGCTCTGCAGTTCGAGGAGCTGACCCGGCAGCTCGCCGCCGGGGCTATCAAGAAGTCGGAGTTCCAGCGCTTCCTGGCCGACGGCGGCGAGATGGCCCGCCTGATCCTGTCCAACAGCACGCGCGCCGCCGATCTGGTGCAGAGCTTCAAGATGGTCGCGGTGGACCAGTCCAGCGACGAGCGACGGCGGTTCGAGCTGAAGACCTACATCGGCGAGCTGTTGCGCAGCCTGCGCCCGACCTACAAGGACGTCGGCGGGCTGGACATCGTCGTGGACAGCCCCGACGAGCTGGAACTGGACGGCTACCCCGGTGCCCTGTCGCAGATTTTGACCAACCTCGTCCTCAATGCGCTGGCTCACGCCTTCACGCCGCACCATCCGGGCCGGCTGACCATTGCCGCCCGCCTGCTGCCGCAGGATCAGGTGGAGCTGACGGTGGCCGACGACGGGCTGGGCATCCCGTCGGACATCCTGCCGAAGATCTTCGACCCCTTTTTCACCACCCGCCGCGGCAACGGGGGCAGCGGGCTGGGGCTGCACATCGTCTACAACCTCGTCACCGGCACCTTGCGCGGAACCATCACCGTGCAGAGCATCCCCGGCGAAGGCACCCGCTTCACCCTGCGCTTCCCGCGCGTCACCCCGACGGCGGGGACAAGCGTGGGAAAGGCGGAATTGGTGTGATCCGGCGTCGCTCCGGAGATCGGGGTCAGCGCACCTCGCCCTCGAACCAGTGGCGGCCCTTGCGGTCCTCGACCTCGATCACCCAGACGTCGGGGTCGTAGCGGGTCTGGCGGGCGATGTAGGCGTCCGCCGTCGCCTCGTCCACCGGCTCGGCGCCGGTGCCGCGCGACCAGCGCAGCCGCTCCTCGTCGCGCACCTGGACCAGCACGCTGAAGGTCCGGTCCAGCCGGTTCAGTTTCAGGATGACCGTGCCTCGGCTGGGGTCCCCCTTGCGCAGAACCATCATCGTGACGCCCTCGGCATCGGCGGCGCGGATGTGCGCCATCACCCAGAGGTGAGTCGGCAGACGGTCGTCCATGGAAATCCTCGTTCCGGGAAGGTCCGGGGGCTCGCCTTCGGCAAGGCCCCGGTGTAGACAACGGGCATGGCGACACTCCTGGACGTTCTCGACGCCGCCGTCAACCACCACATGGCCGGGCGCCTCGCCGAGGCGGCGCAGGATTACCGTGTCGTGCTGGCGGTGGAGCCGGCGCAGCCGGACGCCCTGCATCTGCTCGGCGTGGCCGAGGCCCAGCGCGACGCTCACGACGCCGCTGCGGCGCTGATCACCCGCTCGTTGCGGCTCCGCCCCGACGCGGCGTCGCCCTGGGCCAACCTCGGCGGCGCCCTGCGTGCGCTCGGCGCGGCGGAGCGGGCCGACGCCGCGCTGACTCGCGCCCTGGCGCTCGACCCGTCCCTGGCCGACGCCCTGACCAATCTGGGTTCGGTGCGCCACGCGCTGGCCGACCATCCCGCCGCGCTGGCGTGGCTGGAGCGCGCGGAGCGGCTGCGCCCCGGCCATCCGGACACCGCGCTCAACCGCGGCGTCGTGCTGCGCGACGCGCGACGCTTCGCGGAGTCCGACGTCTGCCTGGATGCCCTGCTGGCCTCCCGGCCCGACCACGCCGACGCGCATCTGGCGCGCGCGGTCAGCCGGCTGGTGCGGGGCGACCTGCGCGCCGGATGGGACGAATTCGAGTGGCGCCCGCGCCGCCTGCCCGCCCCGCCCTGGGCCGGAGAGCCGCTGGAGGGTCGGCGCATCCTCCTGCACGCCGAGCAGGGATTCGGCGACACCATCCAGTTCGCCCGCTACGCCCCGCTGGTGGCGCGCGCCGGGGGCCGGGTGATCCTGGACGTGCACCCGCTGCAGTTCCGTCTGCTGCGCTCGCTGGGACCGGAGATCCAGGTGCTGGTGCGCGGTCCCGCCCCGGCGCCGCATGACCTGCATTGCCCGCTGATGAGCCTGCCGCGCGCCTTCGGCACCGATCTGGCGAGCGTCCCCGCCCCTCCCGCCTACCTCGCCGCCGAGGCGGACGAGGTGGCGCGCTGGGGCCGCCGGATCGCCGAGGTTGATACGGGGGTGGGGTCCGGACCACGCGTCGGCCTCGTCTGGGCGGGCAACCCGAACCACCGCAACGACCGCAACCGTTCCATCCCCGTCGAGCGGCTGGCCCCGCTGCTCGACGCGCCGGGCCTCCGTCTGTTCAGCCTTCAGACCGGCGATGCCAAAGCGCCCCGCCCCGCCGCCCTGCCCGACCTGACCGCGGGTATCCGCGACTTCGCCGACAGCGCGGCCATCCTGGCGAATCTGGACCTCGTCATCGCGGTCGACACGGCAACCATCCATCTGGCGGGCGCGCTCGGCGTGCCGGCGTGGTTGCTGCTCCCCTACGCGCCGGACTGGCGCTGGCTGCTCGACCGTACGGACAGCCCCTGGTACCCGTCGCTGCGCCTGTTCCGCCAGCCCCGCCCCGGCGACTGGGACAGCGTCCTGCGCACCGTCGCCGCGGAGCTGAAGCGGTTCGCCGCCGCTCAGTTGGCGCCGCAGAAGCAGTCGTAGGGATCGTCCCCGCTCCAGGCCGGGCGGGGGGACGAGAGAGAGCTTGCAACAGGGAGCGCCGGCATCTCCGCCGCCAGCAGGGTGGCGTTGAAGGCGGCCACGTCGAAGGACTGCGCGTCCGGAAGATCGAAGCGGAGCGGCGCGCCGCTCAGCGCGTGCCCCAGAAGGGCAGCCCCCAGCAACGGCATCAGAAGTTGCTCCACACGGTCCAAGCCGCCCTCCCCCGGCGGCCCCACCGCCGGCGTGTGTCCCGTTTGGTCTCCTCCCTTCTACCGCAGCCCCGGTCCGGCCACCCCCTATCCTTAGGTCATATCGATCGGACGGGAGCTTTCTTCCCTCCCCCGCACAGGCTGCTAGGCCAATTTTTCCCAGCGCGCGGCAAAAAGGGGGCCGGCACGGTCGCCCCAGAGGCTTGTTCATATAAATCAGTGCGTTAGGGAAGACCCGGAAGTTGGCATCGTCCTTGCTTACCCAAATGGCAACGATTTTTGCCCTTTCCGCGTGGAGATCCCTGGCCATGAGCATCTTCGGTTCGATGACCACCGCCGTCCTCGGCCTGAGCGCGCAGTCGAAGGCCCTCGGTCACATCTCTGACAACATCGCCAACGCCTCGACGGTCGGCTACAAGCGGGTCAACACAGCGTTCGAGACGCTGGTGCTCCAATCCAACGAGCGGTTGCACGCGCCGGGCGGCGTGACGGCGGCGCCGGTCTTCATGAACAACATCCAGGGCAACCTGACCCAGGTGCAGAGCCCGACCAACGCCGCCATCCAGGGCCAGGGCTTCTTCAGCGTGTCCAAGCTCAGCCGCGGCCTGACCGGTCCCGGCCAGCAGGGCGAGACGGTGCAGACCCAGACCGGCACGCTGAACGCCGACAACGTCTATTACACCCGTGTCGGCGACTTCGAGCTGGACAAGAACCGCTATCTGGTGAACAGCGCCGGCTTCGCGCTGAACGGCTGGATCGTCGACGACGTGACCGGCCAGTTGAAGAAGGACGTGGTGCAACCGCTCCAGGTCAACACCCTGACCGACAAGCCGCAGTCGACCAACAGCATCACGCTGGGCGCCAACCTGCCGGCCACCCCGACGCCGGGCGTGCCGATCCCGTCCTCCAGCATCCAGGTCTACGACACCCAGGGCAACGCCCGGACCATCCAGTTCAACTGGCGCCAGGACGCCGCCAACGCGTGGCGCCTGGGCATCGACGCGCCGGGAAGCTCGTCGCAGCCGGTCGCCGGCTCCTTCACCGGGGGCGCCGCCTCCATGGCGGCGGGCAGCCAAGTGTCCGGCGTGACTCCGGTGGCCCAGGTCAGCCAAGTGCTGGTCAACGGCACGACCTCCGTGCCGTCCTCGTCGGTCACCGTCAGCGGACGGACCAACTACTACCCGGACGGCACGTCGCAGGACAACATCCGGGTCGGCGATACCTACAGCCTGACCATCAACGGCTCGACCGTCACGGTCGCGGTGACCGCCGCGAACATCGCGAGCTTCCCGAACTTCTCGGACGTGGCGAACGCACTGGCCAGCGCGGTCAACGGAATGGTGCCGGCCCCCTACAACGCCGAGATCGACAGCAGCGACCCGCGCAAGATCCTGGTGAAAAAGCTGGACGGTTCTCCGGTCGAGGTCAGCGGCAGCTTCTCGAACGCCGCGCCGCAGCTCAGCACGGTCAGCGGTCCCTCGACCAACCTGACCGGCTCGGTCAGCGGCGACCAACGCAGCACCTTCACCTTCTCCACCGCCGCCATCGACGTGGGCGACGAGTTCCGCATCACCGTGGCGGGCAAGGAGTTCAAGACGCGGGTCACCTCGGCCAACATCGGCGCGCTGCAGGCGGCGGGGGGTATCAACGGTGTGGTCGCCGATCTGGCAAGCCAGATCAACGGCGCCGTACCGCCGCTGGGCATCAACGCCTTGATCGGCACGGCCACAGTCCCGGCGGGCACGGCTAACCAACTCGTGCTGGACGGCACGGTCGCGACGCAGACCTTCACGGCCACCTATGGCGTGACCAACGCGGACAGCCGCAAGAACAACATCACCACCTCCAGCCCGGTGGACTACACGGCGGCCACGGCGACGCCCATCCAAGCCGCCACCGCCGCCTTGCCCGAGATCACGCAGGTTACCTTTCCCACGGCCGCGACCCTGAAAGTGCCGGACCAGTACATCGTCAACGTGCTGGGAACCGAGTTCAAGACCACGATCTCCTACTCGAACATCAACGCCCTGAGCGACATGAAGGGCGTCGTCAACGACCTGATGACGCAGATCAACAACGCCGGCCTTGCCGTGGGCGCCACGGTCAACGCCGCAGGGGATCTGGTGCTGACGGGCACGACGAACGGCACGGCCCTGAACGTCAGCGGCAACACGCTGGACATCACCGGCACGGACAACGTGCGGGTGGGCGACAGCTACACCGTGCGGGTGGACGGTGTGCCCTACGCGGTCTCGGTGACCGCCGACAACATCCTGACCATGGGGACCTACGGCGGCATCGCCAACGCACTGGCCGCCCAGATCAACTCCGCCCGGCCGCAGGCGCCGGTCATCGCGTCGGTGGTGAATTCGCAGTTGCAGGTCACCGCCCGCAACCCCGGCACGCCCTTCAAGATCGACCAGGAATACACCTCGGGCGCGGCCTCCAACAATCAGGTGAACGGCCCGACGATCAGCGCGCCGACGGACTCGCGCGGCCAGCGCCAGGAATTCTCCTACCCGCAGACGCAGATCGACATTGGCGACGTCTATTCGGTGTCGATCGACGGCACGCCGATCTCGGTGAAGGTGGACAAGTCCAACTACGGCAACTTCCAGGACATCAACGGCGTCCTGCAGGAGCTGGCCAACCGCGTCAACGCCACCAACCTGAACGTCGTCGCCACCGCGACCGGCGGCCGGCTGACCCTCACCCACAACACCTCGACCACCGGCAAGTTCGAGGCGAAGGCCAGCATCCAGAACGCCACCGGCAGCTCCGGCACGCTGACCGCCTCCACCACCACCTCCAACGTGGCGGGGGTGCGGCAGTCGGAATCGGTGACGCTGACCGGCACGCCGGGCGACAAGGACGCAGAATACACGGTCATCGTCAACGGCTCGCCGATCACCTACCGGACGACGGGTGAGGAAACCTCGATGGAGACCATCGCGGCCAGCCTCGCCAATCTGGTGAACAAGAACACCTCCTTGCCGGTGACGGCCAGCGCCGAGGGCAGCGTGCTGAAGCTCGTCGCCAAGTCGGCGAGCGGCACCGTGGCCGACCAGTTCACGCTGGAAACCGCCGCCCAGGCCGGCACCACCCCCGCGCACGTCCTGCTGAACTTCGGCACCGATCCCGGAAACGTCGGCACCATCACCAGCGTCAGCACGGCCAAGGTCGGCACCGGCACGGCAGTGACCTCCGCCAACCAGGGGCTGGGGGCGGACGCCAACGTGACCTTCACGGTGGACTACGGCTTCGGCCCGCAGCAGATCACGCTGAATCTCGGCCAGATCGGCAAGTCGGGCGGCGTCACCCAGTTCGCCGGCAGCGAGATCAACGTGCGCGAGCTGGTGCAGGACGGCGCTTCGCGCGGCCAGTACAAGGAGGTGGTCTACGGCGACAACGGCGACGTGATCGTCAACTACGACAACGGCCGCAGCCGCACCATCGGGCGCATTCCGGTGGTCACCTTCAACAGCCCCAACGCGCTCCAGCGCGAGGCGGGCGGCGTCTACATCGAGACGGACGAAGGTGGCCGGCCGAACTTCAACGACCCCGACACCAACGGCGCCGGCGCGGTGGTCGCGAACAGCGTGGAATCCTCCAACGTGGACATCGCGGACGAGTTCACCAAGCTGATCGTCACCCAGCGCACCTACTCCGCGAACACCAAGATCGTCACGACCTCCGACGAGATGCTCCAGGAAGTCCTCGGGCTGAAGCGCTAAGCGCGGTCCTGATCCAGCGGGCGGCCGCGTGACCCGCGGCCCGCCCGGTCAACAGCAGACCGCTTTCCCCGTAGACGAAAGGTCCAACGACCATGTCCCTCTTCGGCGCCCTCGGCAGCGCGACGGCCAGCCTCCGTGCGGTCCAGGCCCAGGTGAAGCTGGTCTCGGACAACGTCGCCCGCGCCGACGACCCCACCCGCACCCGGCACACCGTGTCGAACGTGCTGGATTCCAACGGGTTCGTCCTCACCTCCCAGTACCGCCGCGAGGTCGATTCCGCCCTGCTCAGCCAGGTGCAGGACCTGACCGCGCGCGAGGGCTCGTCGGCCACCAAATCCTCCTACATGCAGCAGCTGGGCGACCTGCTGCGTACGACCAGCGGCAAGCCGCAGTTGAACCAGTACGCCGAAGCCTTCCAGACCGCCTGGAAGGCGGTGGAAACCTCCCCGGAGAGCGAGGTCGCGCAGTACCAGCTCATCCAGGCCGCCGACACCTTCGCGCGCGAGATCAATCGCGTGTCCCAGGGTGTCGAGGACATGGACCGCGAGATCCAGGGGGACCTCAGCCAGTCGGTCGGCGAGGTGAACCGGCTGCTGAAGGAAATCGAGAGCATCAACAACAACATCGTGTCGCTGCAGGGCTACGGCTCGGCCGGCAACGAGGTGGCCGACAAGCGCGACGGGCTGATCCGCGAGCTGAGCACCTATGTCGGCGTGCGCACGATGGCCCGCCCGGACGGCCGCATCGCCGTCTTCACCCCCACGGGACTGGCGCTGGTCGACAGCCAGGCGGCAAATCTTTCCTACGAGGGCGGCAATATCAACCTGACGGTGGGCAATCAAGTCACCAACGTCAACCAGCACCTGAAGGAAGGCAAGGTTGCCGCGCTGATGAACCTGCGGGCCGACGGCTCCACCGCCAACCCGCCGCAGGCGGCCAGCGCCGACCCGACCACCGAGGTGATCCGCAAACTGCGCTCGCAGCTCGACGCTTACGCGCAGATGTTCACCGGCTCCACCAAGCCGGGCGAGCCCACCAGCTTCCGCGACGCCTACGATCAGGCCAAGACGGTCCCGGGCGAGGAAGGCACGCAGTTCTTCATGGGCAACGACCGCTTCACCATCCACGTGAACGAAAACCTGCTGAACAACACCAAGAAGCTGAAGAGCGCGGCCGTCAAGGACGTGGTCACGGCGCTCAGCGCGACGGGCCGCAGCTTCCAGGCCGACGGGCTGAAGCTGGAGGGCGCGTCCTTCAGTTCCATCACCAGCAACATCACCGGCGGCTGGATGTCCGCGGCCAAGACTGCGATGGACAAGTCCTCGTTGGACAAGGACTCCCGCCAGATCCTGGAGGAGCGCTACCACGCGACGACCGGCGTCAACATCGACGAGGAAATCGCGAATCTGCAGCAGCTCCAGACCTCCTACGCCGCGTCGGCACGGGTCATGCAAGTGGCCAACACGATGTTTGACGCGCTGGAGGCGATCGTCCGATGAGCTCCGTCACTCAAGTCAGCAGCTACGCCAAGTATCTTGGCCTGGTTCGCAACCTGACCAACGGCCAGAACAAGGTGGACACGCTCTCGGAGCAGTTGACCACCGGGAAGAAATCCACCGACCTGAACGCCTACGGGGCCGAGACGCAGAAGCTGCTCGCCCTGCGCGCCGAGCTGACCCAGCGCGAGTCGTACGTCCAGAACATCAACACCGCGTCGCCACGCGTCAAGGCGACCGACACGGTGCTGAACAGCCTGGAGAAGCTGGCCACGGATTGGCAGAGCAGCAACCTGATGCCGTTCCAGCCGGGGCCGGCCACCGTCACCTCCCCCTTCAACAGCAATCCCGACGCGCTGAAGCTGACGGTCAACGGCGACAAGTCCACCTTCACCCAGAACGCCCGCTACACCGTGACCTCCATCCCCTCGAAGGATGGCGTCAACGGCTCGTTCGATGTGACGGTGACCGACGGGCTGGGCGGCAAGACCACCCGCACCATCAATCTGAAGACCGTGCCCCCCAGCGACGGCGGCGGCTACAACTTCAAGATCGATGGCGGCCCCGGCGAAGGCGCGGTCCTGAACCTCAGCTTCGACCAGCTCACCGCGGCGTCGAGCAGCACCTTCAACGTGAGCTGGCCGCAGGCCAACGACATGCGCGATCGGGTCGAGGGCGCGCTGCGCGACATCCAGCAGCTTCTGAACGAGCAGTTCGGCGACCGCTACCTGTTCGCCGGCTCGCGCTACGGCACGGAGCCGGTCGGCGACCTGCTGTCCCAGCCGCAGTCCACCCGCGTGACGCTGAACGGGTCGATGGTCAACGCCGACGATTACTTCGAAGTGTCGATCGACGGCAAGCCCTTCGGCTATCAGGTCCAGCCGGGCGATCCGAAGACCGTCACCTTCGTGGCCAGCACGCTCAACAGCCTGATCCAGTCGGCCAATCCGAAGCTGCCGATCATCGCCGCCGCCGCCAACGGCGTCATCTCGCTGATCAGCGAGGACCCGAGCCAGAAGTTCGACGTGAAGGCGCGCGTCCAGAACTCGATGAGCATCGACAATTCGATGACGGCGCCGACCACCACCCAGGCGGCCACCCTGCCGGCGCCCGCCGGCACCGGGCTGAAGCAGATCGACAGCTTCGCGCTGACCGGCGATGGCGTGGACATCGGCGACACCTACGAGATCAACGTCACCGTCGGCGACCCGGACGACCCCTTCAACCGGAAATACTACTCGGAACATCCGGACGAGCCCGAGGACCTGCCGCCCTATCAGCAATACACGGTCCGCTACACGGTCACGGAGAAGGACTACAACAACGGCGTCACCGACGTGTCGAAGGTGGCCGACATGCTGCGCGCCGAGTTCTCCAAGACCAGCCCGGTCCCGCCGGTGACCATCGACGCCGCCGGCAACGGATCGACCATCCAGCTGACCAGCGACACCACGATGGACCCCAACCATCCGTCGCGCGTGCAGCAGTTCACCACCTCGGTGCGGGCGGTCAACGGCCAGATCGACAACACCATCTCGGTCGCTACCCTGCCGTCGCAGGCCGACGCGCTGACCGATCTGCCCTATGTGGACCCGCCGGACCTGCCCTTCTACGATTCGGAATACATGTCGAACCGGAAGAACAGCAAGGCGTGGGACAAGGCCGCGGTCACCATCGACGACGGCCAGACTCTGACCTACGGCGTCACCAGCGACGACCGCGCTTTCCAGAAGCTGGTCGCCGCCTTCCGCATGGCCCACGTCGCCGCGTCCAACCCCGGCAAGTACGAGGAGTACATCACCAAGTCGCGGGAGCTGATGGCCCAGGCCAAGGACGAGGTGCGCTCGGTCCACTCCAAGGTGGCGTCCGACCTCGCGACGCTGGAGGAGAAGAAGACCGCCCACACCACCGCGTCGGCCACGGTGGTCGAGCGCATCGCCGGCATCGAAGGCATCGACGAGACGGAGGTGGCGGCCCGCCTGCGCACCTCCATGAACGCCCTGGAGGCCGCCTACACGGTCGCCGGTCAGCGCCAGAAGCTGTCATTGCTGAACTACATCGCCTGAAGCGGTGATGGCTCCCTCCCCTGCGACGAGGGGAGGGTACGGCCGCCAATTAAAAAAACCGGCGCCCCGAGGGGCGCCGGTTTTCTTTTGACCGGTTTTCCTTTTGAAGCCCGGGGACCTCAGATCGAGATCCGCAGCGACTGGCGCGGCGGCTGGCCGTCCGGAGCGGAAACCGGCGGAGCCATCGGCGCGCGCGCCGCCTGCGGAGCCGGCGCCGGCTGGACCTGGGCGGGCGCGTCGGGGCGGGCAGTCAGGCCGCTTGCCACCGAACGGTTGATGCTGATGAGGGTCTCCAGCTTCGACACATCCAGGTCGATCAGCCGGGCCATGGTCTCGCGGTCGACCAGCAGCGACAGGGCGGCGATATTGGTCCGCACCTCCGGCGGGTGGCCGCAATCCTCCTCGGTCATCGCGGCCTGGAAAATCGTCCACAGGCGCTGGTTCAATTGCAGGGCACCGCGAAGCGTCTCTTCGTTCACGGGGCTGCGCCCGGCATCGATCAGGCGTCGCGACGCCTCCGCCAAAGCCCAAGCCTCGACATCGCGGGGATTGTCGGAGGTCGGCTTGTTCGCGTATGTCGGTGTCGGCTTCATTCCAAACCCTCGGGACAGGCCGCCGGACAGAGCAATGCTGAATCAGGTCCGGACCAAATGGATTGTCAGCGATCCTTCAATCCTTGTCAACTTTAGGGACCTGTCTCCGGTGATTTGCAAGGATTTGTCACGACTTCGCGGCAGTCCGGCATTAGAGGGACCGGCATTGTCGAGTTCGGCGTCGCCGCTTCCAGCAGTTCTCCCGCCGCCAGTTCGACCGCTTCCACGGAAATGCCGTCCATCAGGCCGGTGGCCTGCGGATCGGCCTTCTGACGGGCCAGGAGCTCGGACCGCGGAACCCGGCTGATCACGGTGCGCGCCGCCACGCCCCAAGGGCCGTAGGTCTCGGGAAAACCCGGCCCGAAGAGGCCGACGGTCGGCGTGCCGGCGGCGGCGGCGATGTGCATCAGCCCGGAATCGTTGCCGATGTAGAGCGCCGCCCGGCGCACGCAGGCCGCCGCGGCCATCGGGTCGGTGCGCCCGGTCAGGTCGATGGCCCGCTCGCCCAGCGCCTCCAGGACCGGTCGGGCGCGTTCGCGTTCCGGACCGGCGGCGAGGACGGCGACGCGCCGGCCGGACAGCCGGCCGCCGGGTCCGGTCAGCCGCGTTGCGAGTTCGGCGAAGCGGTCCGCCGGCCATTCCTTGCCGGTCCAGTTCGCGGTCGGGCCGATCGCCAGGAACGGCTCCGCGCCGCCGGGCAGCAGCCGGTCGGCCGCCGCGGCCGCCGCCGCGTCGATCCACAGGCGGGGCGACGGCGGCGGGGACAGGCGGAGCACCTGTCCGATCTCCTCCACCTTGTGGAGATGCGGGGCGCGGGCGTGGAAGAACCGGCGTTTCGCCAGCACCAGACGGCCGACCGCAGAGTTGCGCAGGTCCACCACCAGATCCCAGCGCGTGCCGACGCAGGCCCTCCACAGGTCGATCCAATGCCGCGCCCAGGCCCGCTTCGGCATGGGGATCAGCCGCTCCAGCCCCGGAACGGAACGGAACAGCGGTGCCGGCAGCGGGCCGCAGGCGATGGTCAGCGCGGCGTCCGGATGCCGTTCACTCAGATGGGCCAGCAGGCCGGTGGAGAGGACAGCGTCGCCCAGCCGGTTGGAGGTGATGAACAGGATGCGCAAGAGCCGGCCCGCCTCCTCAGCCCGCCGCCGCTTCGCCGCCGGGCGGCACGCGCCGCCGCAGGTTGCGCGACAGGATCCAGGCCGCCGGCGCCAGGGCCGCCACCGGCAGCACATACATCAGCGGCACCAGCACGGTCACCTTGGCGGCGAGGCTGGACAGGCCGAGGACGGCGGACTGGATCGCCATCACGACCAGCACCGCGGTGGTCACGCGCACCGACTGGCCACGGCGGTTGAATTCGCCCGACAGCAGGCAGGCCAGCGCCACCATGGTGTAGGCCAGCGCCAGCAGGGGCGAGGACAGGCGGTGGTGCAGTTCCGCCAGCAGGTCCCGCATCATCTTCGGGTCCTCCGCCATCTGGGGCGACGGGTGCAGCAACTCGTCGGTGGAGCGTTCGCGGGCGTCCGGATAACGCTCGGCATTTGCGCTGCTCAGCACCTTCAGGTCCACGGCGTAGCGTTCGAAGAAAAGCTGGGACAGCCGGTTGGTCTTGCGGTCCAGCTCCTGCCGGTTGCCGTTGAAGACGACGAAGCGCGCGCCCTCCGACCCGGTCAGCATCACCGCCCGCTCGCCCATGATCGTCACCGGCTTCTCCGGGACCCGCCCGTCATGGATGATCACGTTGTGCAGATTGGCGTCGCTGTCGCGCTCGCGCACGAAGACGCTGAAGCGGTCGCCCACCTCGTTGAAGACGCCTTCGCGCAGGAACAGCTGCGAATAGTCGCTGCGCACGGCGTATTCCATGCGCACCAACTCCTGGTGGGCGGCGGGCGTCAGCCACAGGTTCAGCACATAGACGACCACCGTCACACCGAAGGCCAGCAGCATCGCCGGGGCCGCCAGGGCGAAGGGACCGACGCCGGCGGCGCGCATCACCACCAGTTCGCTGTCGGTCGCCAAGCGGTTGTAGGTGAACAGCACCGCCCCGACCAGCGCCAGCGGCAGCACGATGCCGAGGAAGGTCGGCACCGTCAGGACGAGCAGCCACAGGAACACCCGCATCGGCGCCCCGGCTTCCACCACCATCTCGATCAGCCGCAAGGACTGGCTCAGCCAGATCGTCAGGGTCAGGCCGGCCGTGGAATAGAGAAGGGCGATCAGAAGATTGCGGAAGAGATAGCGTTGCAGTCGGTTCATGTGCATGCGTCACGGGGGAGCCCGGCGAGAAGCTGACGGGCTCGGGCGTCCGGGTCAAGTCCTGATCTGGAAACAGACCCGGCGCACCGAACTTTTGCTCCCCGACACGCCGTCCGCCGCGTCAGGCGGTGCGCACCGCGGTCAGGAACACCTCCACCTTGCTGCGCAGCCCGTCCGCCTGATCGGACAGCGATCCCGCGGCCTCCAGCACGTTGCGGGCGGCGCTGCCGGTCTCGCTGGCCGCCCGGTTCACGTCGGCGATGTTGGAGGTGACGTCCTGCGTGCCGACCGCCGCCTGCTGGATGTTCCGCGCGATCTCCCGCGTCGCCGCCTGCTGCTGCTCCACCGCCGCGGCGATGGTCGAGGCGACCTCGCTGATTCGCCCGATGGTGCCCATCACGTCGCCGATCGAGGCCACCGCACCCTCGGTCTCGCTGCGGACGGAGACGATCTTCGCGGCGATCTCGTCGGTGGCGCGGGTGGTCTGGTCGGCCAGCGCCTTCACCTCCGCCGCCACGACGGCGAAGCCCTTGCCCATCTCGCCGGCCCGCGCCGCCTCGATGGTGGCGTTCAGCGCCAGCAGCCGGGTCTGCGAGGCCACCTGGGTGATCAGGTCGATCACCGCGACGATCTCCGCCGAGGCGGAGGCGAGGCTGCGCATCGCCTGATCGGCGCGCTCGGCCTTGTGCACCGCCTCGTCGGCGATGGCCGTGCTGCTGGCGACCTGCCGCCCGATCTCCTGCACCGAGGCGGCCAGCTCCTCCGTGGCGGTGGCGACGGTCTGCACGTTGGCGCTCGCCTGCTCCGACGCGCCGGCCACGGTCACCGACTGGCGGGTGGTCTGCTCGGCCGTGGCGGCGAGCTGGCTGGCCGTCGCCTTCATCTGCACCGCGGCGGCGGAAACGGAGCCGAGCACGGCCGCCGCCTCGCGGTCGAAACGGCCGGTCAGCTCCTCGATGGCGCGGGCGCGGCGGGCGCGGACGTCCTGCTCCGCATGCTCGCGCGCGGCGGCGTCCCGCGCGGCGATCATGTTGTCCTTGAAGACCAGCACGGCCTTGGCCATCTGCCCGATCTCGTCGCCCCGCCCGGTGGCCGGCACAGGGGTCGCGGAGTCGCCGTCGGCCAGCCGGCGCATCGCCTCGGTCATGGCGCCCAGCGGCCGCACGATGGAGCGCGAGGTCAGCAGGATCGCCGCCGCAGCGATCAGCAGCCCCAGGGTCAGCAGAACCGCCTGGATCATCACCAGACGGTCGGCACCCTGGATCATCCCCTCCGTGTCGGCCTGCAGCAGGGCGCGCTGGCGCGGGATCAGGCCGCTGGCGTCGTTGGAGCGGGCGTCGCCGACCAGCAGGCTCATCACTTGGTTGGCGCGCGGGATCGCGTCGTCGTTCAGCGAGTTCAGCGCCCCCATCTGGTCGCCGATGGTGCCCAGCGATTCCGCCATGTCCTGATCGCGGCGCAGATGGTCGAGCAGCGGCTTCACCGCGTCCCAGGTGGCCCGCACTTGCGGGTCGGTCCAGCGCGGCGACAGGCCGTCCATCTCCTGGCGCAGGGCGTCGATGCGGTCCCAGGCGACGTTGCGCTCCTGCTTCAGGTCCTCGCGGTTGGTCAGCAGATAGCCCTGCATGGCCGCGTTGGTCGCGGTGACGGACGCGACGATGCCCTGCCCGGCCAGCGCCGTCGGCATGCGGACATCGGCCACCAGACGGCTGAGCGTCTTCCCATTGTCGGTCAGCAGCAGGCCGGTGCCGACCGTCACCACCAACACCGCGATCACCGCCGCGAAGCCGATGGACAGCCGCTTGCCAATCCGCAGATTGCCGAGTGCCTTCATTCGTTCCTCCCGTGCAGCACCCTTTTCGGACGCTTGTTTTCTCGACCGGACGTTGCTGTGTCTGGTCGTTGCCCTTATCTGGGAACGAATGATGGGCCAACAAACATTAAAGGAGTGTTTCCAGCGTCGAGGCCGCCTGTTGCAAACACGCGGTCAAATATCCTCGGCACCCAGGTAGGATTCGATCACCTTGGGGTTCGCCACAACTTCCGAGGGCAATCCGTCAGCGATCTTCTCCCCGTGGTCCAGAACGACCACCTGGTCGGACAGGGCCATCACGGCGCGCATCACATGCTCGATCATCAGGATCGTCATGCCCTCGCGCCGGTTCAGGTCGCGCAGCACCTCGACCATGCGGTCGACCTCGGTCGGGCGCAGACCGGCCAGCACCTCGTCCAGCAGCAGAAGGATCGGGCGGGTGGCGAGCGCGCGGGCGACCTCCAGCCGCTTGCGGTCCGGCAGGGTCAGGCTGCGCGCCGGGCGGTTGGCCTGATCCGCCAGCCCCAGCCGGTCCAGCACCCGCCGGGCCTGATCGCGCGCCGCCGCGACCGACCGTTCGCGGGCCAGCGCGCCGACGATCACGTTTTCCTCGACCGACAGCTGCCCGAAGGGCTTAACGATCTGGAAGGTCCGGCCGATGCCCGCCGTGCAGATGTGGTTGGGCTTCAGCCCGGTGATCGGCGCGCCCTTCAGATGCACCCGCCCCTCGTCGGGCGGGAAGACCCCGGCGATCAGGTTGAAGGTGGTCGTCTTACCGGCGCCGTTCGGCCCGATCAGCGCGACGATCCGGCCCTCCGGCACGGAGAAGCTGACGTTGGAAACGGCCTTCAGCCCGCGGAACCGCTTGGACAGGCCCTCGACCTCCAGAAGCCCGGCCATCACGCGTCCTCCCCGGGGCGGCGGACGAGGCCCAGCCGGGCGGCCAGCCACGGCCACACCCCGTCCGGGCGGTAGACGACGATCACCACCAGCGCCACCCCGTAGAACAGCTGCTTCAGGCCCGGCAGGTCGAAGCCGGTCGCCTCGATCAGGAAGGTCAGCAGCTCGCCCAGCGGGGTCAGGATGAAGGCCCCGAGGATCGGCCCGATCAGCGTGCCGATGCCGCCGACGATGGCCGGCAGGATGATCTCGATGGAGCGGCCCATGGAGAAGACCTGCTCGGGGAACAGGTTGTTGAAGTAGAAGGCCTGGAACACCCCGCCCAGCGCCGTCAGGGCGGAGGACACGGCCACCGCCGCGATGCGGGCGCGGAACAGGTCGACGCCGACCGCCTCCGCCGCCTCCGGCTCCTCGCGCACGGCCAGCCACTGATAGCCGAGGCGGCTGTGCAGCAGGACCCGCGACAGGGCCAGCGCGGCCAGCACCAGCGCCAGGATCACGTAGTAGAACAGCTCCGGCGAGCCGCGCAGGTTCAGCACGTCGTTGCCGGCGTCGCCCGCCACCGGGATGAAGAAGCCGCCCGAGCCGCCGAACCATTGCAGATGGTCGAAGCCGATGCGCGCGACCTCGGCGAAGGCGATGGTCAGCAGCGCGAAATGCACGCCGCGCACGCCGAAGCGGAAGCCCAGGAAGCCGATGAAGCAGCCCGCCGCCGTCGCCGCCAGCATGGCCACCCACATGCCCGCCCAGGGACCGATCCCGAAATGCACGAACAGCGCCGCGCTGGCGTAGGCCCCCAGCCCGACATAGAGCGCGTGGCCCAGCGATAGCAGGCCGGAGAAGCCCATCATCACGTTCCACGCCTGCCCGACATAGGCGAACCACAGCACCGTGGTCAGCACCGACAGGACGTAACGGTCGGCGATCATCGGCGCGGCCAGCAGCAGCGCGCCGCACAGCGCCAGAAGGACGATCCCGCGCCCCGTCACGACCGTTTCCCCAGCAGGCCCTGCGGGCGCAGCAGCAACACCACGATCAGCACACCATAGCTGAAGAGGGATTTGAGCGAGGGGTCCAGCAGGAAGCCGGCCATCGCCTCCGAAAAGCCGATCAGCATGCCGCCGAGCAAAGCGCCCGGCAGGCTGCCCAGCCCGCCGACGATGACGATGATGAAGCTCAGCAGCGTGTATTCCGGCGCAAGTTGCGGCCGGGAATCAACCAGCAGAGTCATCAGCGCCCCGGCAATGCCCACCACCCCGGCGCCGATGCCGAAGGTCAGCGCGTAGAGCCCGTCGATGTTCAGCCCGACGACGCGGGCGCCCAGCGGGTTGTCGGCGCAGGCGCGAATGGCCTTGCCGGTGCGGCTGAAGCGGAAGAAGGCGAACAGCGCCACTGTCACCACGATCGCACCGGCCCCGGCGCGCAGCCGCACCGCGTCGAGCAGCAGCGGCCCGATCTCCACCGTGTCGAAGCTGTAGGGCACCATGACGTTGCGCGAATCCGGCCCGAACAGCATCAGCATGGCGTTCAGGATGATCGTCGCGATGCCCAGCAGCAGGATGAACTGCATGTGCTCGGGCCGTTCCACAAAGCGGTTGATCAGCCCGCGTTGCAGCACCCAGCCGAAGGCGAACAGCACCGCCGCGACGACCGGCGCCGCCAGGATCGGGTCGAGCCCGAGAACGCCGGCCAGCAGCACGGCGCCGTACATGCCGGCGACCATCATCTCGCCATGCGCGAAATTGACCACGCGCACGACGCCGAAGATGACCGACAGGCCGAGCGCCGCCAGCCCGTAGACCAGTCCGGTCAGCAGGCCCGACGCGGCGATGTTCAGGTAATAGTCAAACGGCATGCATCATTCGCCCTTGGGAGAGCCCCGGATGGCCAAGCCTGAGCGGCGTAGCAGTCCTTCGTAGTCGTGACAAGTTTCCTGTGCGGATCAGGCGGCGCTCAACGGCGCTTTGCCTCCTCCAGACGGGCGCTCAGGGCGTCGCGCAGGCAGTCCTCCGCGGCTGCGGCGACCGCCGGGTCCTCCTCCATGCCGCGGCGGACCCAGCAGCGGGCGGTGATGCGGTCGTCGAAGCGGCGCTCCTCCTGGAGCAGCGCATAGGCCGCTGCGTCGCGACGCTCCGCCGGCAGGGCGGCGAGGTGGCGCTGGTGCAGCCCGCGCGCTCTCCCGTCCAGCGCAGCGAGGTCCGGCACCGTGCAGATCATCCGGCGCAGCGGCGCGCCGGCCGTGGCGCAACGCGGATCGGCCAGGATGGGGAGCGGCGGAGGCGCAACCTTCGGAAGCAGGGACGGTGACGGGGTAGGAGTTGGGATAGCCGCCGGAACGGCGACCGCAATGGTGGGTTGCGGCGCCGGGACGGCGGCGGGTCCGGAGACGACTCGGACGGGGGTTCCGACCGGCACCATCTCGAACAGGACGGCGATGTCGGCGGGCAGCATGCGGAAGCAGCCGCCGCTGGCCCGGCGGCCCACCGAATCCGGCTCGTTGGTGCCGTGGATGGCGATGGCCGTCCAGCCGAGGTCGAGCGCGAACTTGCCCAGCGGATTGGACGGCCCCGACGGCACCGACACCGGCAACGCCGGATTCTCCCGGCGCTGGTTGGCGGTGGGGTGCCAGGTCGGGTTCCGCCGCTTGCGCAGGACCCGGCTGTCGCCCAGCGGAATCGCCACGCCGAGCCGTCCGATGGCGACCGGGAAGGAGCGCGGCGGGCGGCCCTCCTCCAGCAGATGAAGCCGGCGCTCCGTCAGGCTGATGACGATTCGCCGCGTCGGGGTCACCCCGGCGGCGGTTTCGGAGGTGGTGTCGGCATCCTGCGCGCGAACGCCGCCAGGCGAAACGAGCGCGAGGGCAATCGCCAGGGTTGCCGTTGGAACAAGATGCCACAAGAATGTCGCGGTGCGCTGCATGGGAAAAGTTCAGCGCATCCGCCCTAAAAGCGCGTAAACATGCCGTCAGGGACCAAGCAGCAGGAACGCCGACCATGGACACCATCGAACAGACGCTGGCCGTTGCGACCGAACACCATCGCGCCGGCCGCACCACGGAGGCGGAACGCCTGTACCGCGAGGTGCTGGCGGCGTCGCCCGGCCATCCTGACGCGCTGCACCTGCTCGGCGTCATCGGGCTGCAAGGCGGGCGTCCGGCGGAGGCGGTGGACCTGATCGGACAGGCGGTGGCCGGTGACCCGACCTCGCCCCTGCTGCACGCCAATCTCGGCCACGCCCTGCACGCCACCGGCCAGACCCGCGATGCGGCGTTGAGCTTCGCCCGCGCCCTGACCCTGCTGACCAACGAGGGCGAAGGCTGGGGCAACGTCAGCGCGCTGGCCGGGCTGATCCGCCGCTACGACGACGAGACCCGCAGCGCCGCAGCCGCCGAGGTCGACGCGGCCTACGCCATGGGCGACGTGATGCGCCGCCATTCGCTGCTGTTCCTGCTCGACGGCGACGTCGCCCATTACGCGGCGCTGACGGACGCCGTCCTGGAAGACCCGATGCGCTTCACCGTGCCGTCGATCCATTACGCCTTCTGGGGCATGGCGATGCAGCTCTTCCAGGGCGCGGCGCGGTCCGGCGATGCCGGCGCCTTCCACACCGGGAACCTCACCGACTACTACCGCCTGATGGTGGACGAGACGGCGCTGCGTTTCCACCTGCGCCGCCGCATGAAGCGCGCCACGCCGCGCGGAGAGGTCAGGCGGATCGCCCTGATCACCAACCAGATGCTCGGCGCCGGACACCAGCCCACCGCGGACGCCTTCGACTTCGCCCGCCGCCTGCAGGACGAGTTCGGGCGCGAGGTGGTCATCATCAACCCGAACGCCATGGCGATCACCGGCGAGAACGGCTTCGTCCCTGAATACGCCTACAACATCACCGAGGAGTATGACGGAGAGCAGGTTATCGCCGCCTTCGGCGCGAGGGTCCGCATGATGTCCTTCCCGCAGAAGCGCTTCGACGAGGAGAAGGTGAACGCCATCGTCGACTACGTGGACGGCTTCGACCCCGACGTCATCGTCGCCTTCGGCGGGTCCAACGTTGTGGCCGACCTGTTCTCCGGCGCGCGCCCGGTCATCTGCCTCCCGACCTCCTCCGGCCTGCCGCTGTCCATGGCGCGGCTGGTCCTGGGCTATGGCGAGGCCGACACCACCCAGGGCTGGCCGGCGGACATGGCGGAGCGTTTCCGCCCCTTCTCCTTCGGCTGGACCCTGCCGCCCACCGGGCCGGAGCGCAGCCGCACCGATTTCGGCCTTCCCGAAGCCGGGCCGGATGGCGGACCGCTGTTCCTCGTGGTCGGCAACCGCCTGGACCAGGAGGCCGGGCCGGAGTTCCTGGCGCTGGTCGATTCGCTGCTCGACCGCCTGCCGGAGGCCCGCATCGCCGTCGCCGGCGGCGTGGAATCGCTGCCGCAGCGGATCGCCGCCCTGCGCAACGCGGACCGCGTCCACACGCTGGGCGACGTCGAGGATGTGCGGGCGCTGCACCGCCTCGCCACCGCCTATCTGAACCCGCGCCGTCAGGGCGGTGGCGGCAGCGCGGCCTTCGCGCTGGCCGACGGGGTTCCGGTGGTGACCATCGCGGCGGGCGACGTGGCGACCGTGGCCGGACCGGCCTTCACGGTGGCCGACGAGGCGGCCTTCCTGGAGCGCGCCGCCGCCCTGGCGAGCGACGCGGCCTTCCGCGACCGGCAGTCCGCCGAGGCCCGCGCCCGGTTCGCCGCGGCCGGCGACCGCCGCGCGTCGGTGGAAAGGCTGCTGGCATACGGGCTCGAAGCCCAGACGGCATAACGGCAAAGGGAGGAGACGCGGCCCCTTGTGACCGCGTCCCCTCCCGCCTCACGCTCTCTCGATCAGGCGCGCTTGCCCCAGCCCGGCATCGGGAACACCGGGTCCATCTCCGCCGAGCCCTTGGGCAGGACCACGGTCGGGCGCAGGTTGCGGTTCTGCAGGCAGGCGGAGACGAGCTGCGTGTTCTGCCCCTTCTCGTCGAAGGTGATGGCCGGGCCGACCATCATCTTGTCCTTCAGGTTGGTCTGGCGCAGCGCCTCCAGCAGGGTGGCCGGCTCCGCGGTGCCGGCGCGCTTGAAGGCGTCGGCGGCAACTAGGATCGCTTCCAGCGTGAAGGCGACGTTGAAGGCGTAGCCCTCGAAGCGGTCGTTCGGATACTGCTTCTTGAAGGCCGCCTCGACGCGCTTGGTCAGCTCCGCCTTGGGATCGTACCAGGGCAGGTTGGTGATGGCGTAGTCGGCGTACTTGCCCAGCACCTTGTAGAACTGCTCGTCGTACAGGCCGGGCGAGCCGGGGGAGACGATGCCCTTGGGCTCCCACCGCTGCTTGACCATCTCGCGCACCAGCATGATGGCGTCGTTGGCGCGGGTGGTGACGATGGCGAGTTCGGCGCCGGTCGCCTTGGCCTTGGCCACCTCGACCGCGAGGTCCTGGGCCTTGGGGTCGTAGGAGATGCTGTCGACGATGCCGAAGGGCATGTCCAGCTTCGGGAACAGGGCGTCCATCGCCTGCTTGTTCGCCATGCCGAAGGTGTCGTTGGCGTGCAGGAACACCGCCGTCTTCGGGGTGACGCCGCTGACCGCGAACAGGTCCTTCATCAGCGCCAGCCCGTTGGTGACGAGCATGGTGGAGGTCGGGAAGTTGCGGAAGACGGTCTTGTAGCCCTGCTCGGTCAGGCGGTCGGCGGCGGCGATGTTCATCACCAGCGGGACGCCGCGCTGCTCGCAGACCTGCGCCGCCGCCGCGGTCTGGCCGCTGTCGAAGGCGCCGACGATGACGTTGGCGCCGTCGTTGATCAGCTTCTCGGCGCGCGAGCGGGCGACGTCCACGTTCGATTCGGTGTCGGCGGACAGGATCTCGACCTTGTAGCCGAGTTCGCCGAGGATGGCCGGCGCGATCTCGGCGCCGCGCTGGCAGGCCTGGCCCGCCTGGGCGAGCAGGCCGGAGCGGGGCAGCAGCACGCCCACCTTCAGCGCGGCGCCCTGCGCGAAGGCCGGCGCCCGGCCGAAGGCGGCCAGCGCGCCGGCCGAGAGGGCGACCGAGGCCGCGGCGGTGCCGAGCTGACGGCGGGTGAGTCCTCCCATGGACCCATTCTTGCTGATGCGATGATCGTTCATTATCGGGTGTTTCCCTGAGGCGTGGTCCCGGAGCGGATGATTTCCCCGCAATTGCCTTTGTGTCAAAGTGGAATCCACCGGAAGGCGACATACGGACGAAACGGACCCCACCCAATGGCGACCATCAAGGAGGCGCTCGGCATCGCGCTCGACCATCTGAAGGCCGGGCGGCAGGCCGAGGCGATGGACCTGTACGGGCGAATCCTGGACGCCGATCCCGACAACCCGGACGCGCTGCACCGGCTGGGCCTGCTCGCCGCGCTGGGCGGCGACCGGGAGCGCGGCATGGCGATGATCGCACGTTCGGTGGAGCGGGACGGCGGGGACGCCGACGCGCACTTCAATCTCGGCGCCCTGCTCCACGTCGCCTGGCGGACGGAGGAGGCGATCGCCGCCTACCGCCGGGCGCTGGCGCTGCGCCCCGACTTTCCGGACGCCGAGTATCACTTGAGCGAGGCCCTGCAGGCCATCGGCCGCATCGGGGAGGCGCTGGAGGTGCTGGACGCGCTGCTGGCCCGCCATCCGCACTTCGTTCCCGGCTGGCGGCAGAAGGGCGACATCGAGGCCGATCTCGGCCGCCCCGGCGCCGCGGTGTCCTTCTACGAGATGGCGCTTGCCATCGACCCGCGGGACGAAGGGGCGCGGGAGCGGCTGGCCGCGCAGGCCGCTGCCTACCGCGCCCGCCGGGCGATCCTCGACGGGGCCGGGCCGGACGGGCGCCTGGACCTGCGCGACGTCACCGTCCTGGTCCCCTTCCGCGCCGACAGCGCCGACCGCAAGCGCAACCTGCGCTGGATCGTCTCCTTCCTCCTCAAGCACGCCGATACCACCGTCCTGATCGGCGAGGACAAGGCCGGGCCGAGCGATGTCGCCGACGCGCTGGGGCCGGAGCTGGCCGCCCGCTGCCGGCATCTGCATCTGACCGGCAACGACACGCCCTTCACCCACAAGGCCCACCTCCTCAACCGCATGGTCGAGGCGGCGGACACCCCCATCGTCGCCCTGCACGACACCGACGTCGTGGTCGATCCCGTGCAATACGCGCTGGCCCGCGACGCGGTGCGCGGCGGGGCAGCCATGGCCTTTCCCTACAACGGGCTGTTCTTCTGGATTCTGGGGCGGGAGGTCCACCGTTTTGGCCATACGCTATCGGCCGCGCCGTTGAACGCGGTCTGCCCGCGCTTCCCGCTGATGCACCGCGATTCGCCGGGCGGTGGCGCCTTCTTCGACCAGGCGGCGCTGCTGGCGGCCGGAGGCTACAACGAACGCTTCGTCTCCTGGGGCTATGAGGACGACGAGATCGTGGTGCGGCTGCGCCGCCTGGGCCTGCGGGTCGAGCGGGTGCCCGGGCCGCTCTACCATCTGGAGCACGCGCGGCCCGAGAACTCCACCGATCGCAACCCCTTCATCGACGCCAACAAGGCGGAGTTGGAGCGCATCCAGGCCATGGACGCCGACGCGCTGCGCGCCGAGATCGCCGCCGGCCGCCTGCGCCGCCCGCTGTTCTCCAGCGCCGGATAGGGGCGGCCAGCGGGACGCCGGGGTCAGCCGGCCTTGTCTTCGTCCAATCGATCCCAGGCGAACTGGTCGAACGCCTCCGTCGCCATGGCGGCGTACATCACCGACGGGCCGGCGCCCATGTAGATCGCCATGCCCAGCGTCTCCATTACCTCCTCCCGGCTGGCGCCCTGCTGGACGGCGGCCTGGGCGTGGAAGGCGACGCAGGCGTCGCAGCGCGTCGCCACCCCGATGGCCAGCGCGATCAGCTCCTTCGTCTTGGTGTCCAGCGCCTTGGCCTCCAGCGCTGCCCTGGCAATGGCCGAGAAGCCCTTCATCACCTCCGGGGCGCCGCCGCGCAGCTCCCGCACCGCGCCGGACATGTCCTTCGCCATCTGCGGCCAGTCCTTCACCATGGCCCCAACTCCCTTTCTAATTTAGAAACTTCTAATGTATAGAAATCACGTTGTGCCGCAAAGGGAAATGGGGAGCAACCCTGCCCTGCCCGCTGTTTCGGTGTGGCTCCCTTCACCATGCCAGCGACCGACCATGCCTCTGCGCTCCGCGCCCCCTCTCGCCGACAAGGAACCCTTCGACATCGACGAGGCGTTCCGGCGCCTGCGCCAAGCCGTGGCCGGACGCCCGAAGGCCGCGATGTTCGCGCTGCGCGACCGCGGCTACGGCAGCCCCTTCGAGCAGCTGGTCGGCAGCCTGATCTCCGCGCGGACGCGCGACGAGACGACCATCGTGGTGTGCGAGCGGCTTTTCGCGGTGGCGCGCACGCCGCAACAGATGGTCGCCCTGACGCCGGAAGAGCTGATCCGCCTGCTCGATGGCGCGACCTTCCCCGAGCCGAAGGCCCGCGACATCCGGGCGCTGTCCCGCCGCATCATCACGGAGCACGACGGCGAGGTTCCCGACACGCCGGACGCCCTGATGGCCTTCCACGGCGTCGGCCCGAAGATCGCCGCGCTGACCCTGGCGGTCGGGTTCGGCATTCCGGCGGTGGCGGTGGACGTGCACGTGCACCGCATCGTCAACCGCTGGGGCTTCGTCGCCGCACCGACGCCGGAGCGCACCATGGTCGCGCTGATGGAGCTGTTGCCCCGCCATTACTGGGTGGAGATCAACGAGCGGCTGGTGCCCTTCGGCAAGTGGATCTGCACCGGCGACCGCCCGCGCTGCTCGACCTGCGCCATGCTGTCCATGTGCCGGCAGGTGGGGGTGACGACCCATCGCTGAGGAGCCGCCGGCCGCGGCTTTGATGCAGATCATCGCGCCGCTTCGCGGGATTCCGTCCTTCTGTCCGGCAACAGACCCGCCCGAGGACGATCCAAGGAAGACCGCCGATGATCCTGTACGCCCTGCGCTGCGCCTGCGGCCACGAATTCGAACAGTGGTTCAAGAACATGGCCGATTACGACACCCGCAAGGCCGATGGCCTGTCCTGCCCGTCCTGCCGCGGGACCGAGGTGTCGAAGGCGATCATGGCGCCGCGCGTCGGCGCGTCCAAGCCGTCGCCCGCACCGATGCCCGCCTGCAACCCGTCCGGATGCGGCAATGCCATGTGCCCGATGTCGCCGATGGCCTGAGAAGACGGTGTCCTACCGCCGGCCGCGCCCACCGCTGCTGAGCGGCGGCAGGGCACCGGTGGTCAGCTCCTCCCGGCGGCGGCCGCTGCCGAAGCTCGGCTCGCGGCGATGGTCGCGCGGGCCGTCGTTGCGCGGCGCCGGCCGCGAGGCGTTGGCGCGCCCGCTGCGCCACCACGCGAAGCCGATGCCGAGCACCGTCGCCCCGATCACCCCCATCACCCCGTAGCGGGCGCCGTTGGCGGCCCAGCCCGGCAGCATCGATCCGCTGTCCGGCGCCGCCTCGACCACCGGCACCGACTGACCGGACGGTGTGGTCGCGGTGACGCTGGCCCGCGGCGCGGCTTGCGGCACTGGCCCCTGTCCATGCCCCTGTGAAGAGGCCGTGGCGGAGGTGGCGGGGACCGACGAAGCGGGAGCGCCGGACGGCCCCCCCGACGACGAACCGCTGCTGGTCACGGGCGGGCCGGCGCTGAACTGCGCGCCGCCGCCGACGCTGCCCGTCCCGCTGTC
Organism: Azospirillum brasilense; assembly: GCF_022023855.1. Classification (NCBI taxonomy): domain Bacteria; kingdom Pseudomonadati; phylum Pseudomonadota; class Alphaproteobacteria; order Rhodospirillales; family Azospirillaceae; genus Azospirillum; species Azospirillum brasilense. The sequence goes on along the minus strand of NZ_CP059450.1, from coordinate 1,999,864 downwards.
GATCCGCTGGGTGGGAGCGGCGCGGGGAACCACCTCGCGCTGCGGCTCGCGCGGCGCCTGACCGGGACCGCCGCCGCCGACCTTCTGCTGGGCGAGGTTCCCAACCGTCGCGGGGGCCTTGCCCTCCCGCTCGCCCATCATCTTGGCGATGGTCGCCTTGTCGAGCTGGTTGGTCACCGGCAGTCCGTGGGCGGCCTGATACTTGCCGAGCGCCGCCTTCGTCTCGGCGTACATCTGGCCGTTGGCCCGCCCGCCGATGTTGTAGCCCTTGTCCTTCAGGATGGTCTGGGCCCATTGGATGTCCGCCGTCGATTGCGCCCGGACCGGAGCGCCCGCCAGCAGACCCGCCGCCAGAACCGGCACCACCACAGCCAACGCGACCGCGCGGCGCGAACCACCCGTCATGACCATCCTCCGTCCGAAACGCCAACCGACCATCGCCCGTCCACTATCGTGGATGCGCGATCGTGTTACCAGATTGCGGCGGATTTCCGGGCGCGATTTTTGTGCGCCTGCGTTGCGGCGGCATCAGGTCCCCTCCCCCTTGACGCCCCCGGAAGGCCGGCCCATTCCCCATCCGTTAACCGATGCGCGCGCAAAAACGTGGTATAGATCCACACATGGCGCCTTGCGGGGCGCTTTGCGGGAGGCCATGGCATGGCGACCTTGAGACAAGCGATCCTGGCGGGCGGCACGCTGATGCTGGCGGCTTGCGGCAGCACCCCGGCCTACCGGGAGTGGACGGCAACGGAGACCACGGCGACCGCCGCCTATGATGAATGCATCGAGCAGGTGGACAACACCATGCGCTTGCGCGGCTATCCCTACCGCCCGCTGCCGGAAACGCCGCAATTCCGCTACCGCAAGGAAATCTTTGCCCTGTGCATGCGGCGCAAGGGCTACACGGCGGACGATTGAGCCCTCGTCACGGCCCCGGCAGTCCGTAGCGCAGATACATCACCCCGCCGATCAGCAGCCCGGCCAGCACCACCGCGGCGTAGAACTTCAGGGGCAGCGGGACCTTCTCCCCCCGTTGCGCCCCCTTGGCCGCGGCCCTGGCCTTGGCGGAACGGGGCGCCGTCCTCGCCGGAACGGCTTGCCGGCCCGTCCCGGCCGCTCCCCCCTGGTTCGGGTCGTGCAGTTCGATGAGCTTCCAGTTGAACTCGATTCCGTCGCCGCCGGCCCCGGCGTTGTGATCGAGCTGGATCAGGCGGAAATAGGCGCGCGGGTTCACCCGCACCATCAGGTTGAAGCGGGCGCGGGCGTGGTCGAGATCCTCCCCGATTTCCAGCGTCTTCCAGCCCTTGCCGCGCGCCTTCTGGATGGCGAAGCGCGTCGGCTGGCCGGCGGCGACAGGCGCCATGATCGCAACCTCATCCTCTTACGCCGGGTCCCTTACGCCGGGCCTCTTAAGCCGAGGTCGGAACGCCCTTCCTGCGGATCACGTCGGCGTACCAGTGGTAGCTGGCCTTGGGGCGGCGCTCCAGGGTCTGGCGGTCCACCTCGATCAGGCCGAAGCGGCGCTGGTACCCCTCCGCCCACTCGAAATTGTCCAGCAGGCTCCACACGAACCAGCCCCGCAGGTCGACCCCCTCCTCCAACGCCTGATGACCGGCCAGGATATGGCGGCGCAGGTAGCTGATGCGGTCGTTGTCCTGAACGAAGCCCTTCGGCCCGGTCTGGTCGGGATAAGCCGCCCCGTTCTCCATCACGTAGACCGGCGGGTTGCCGTACTCCTGCTTCAGCTCGATCAGGATCTCGGCGATGCCGTCGGGCTCCACCGGCCAGCCCATCCCGGTCGTCGGCGTGCCCTCCGGCGGGGAGCCGTAGCCGGTGCCGAACAGGCCCGCCGGGTCCGGCTGCTGGTGCATCCGGCTGTAGTAGTTGATTCCCAGGAAGTCGATGGGCTGGCGGATCGCCTCCAGGTCGCCGGCCTTGACCAGCGGGGCGAAGCCGTCGCGCAGCAGCTCCGGATACTCGCCGCGCAGCAGCGGGTCGAGGCAGGCGCGGTTCCACACCGCGTCCCACATCAGCGAGGCCGCGTAATTGGCGTCCAGCCCGCCGACCGGCCAGACCGGCTGGAGCGACAGGACGGTGCCGAGCTGCCAGCCCTTGGCCCCGCCCGCGGCGCGCAGCGCCTTCAGCGCCATGCCCTGGGCAAGGTTCTGGTGGTGGATCGCCTTGAAATAGTTGTCCTTGCCGGTCATCCCCGGCGCGTGCCCGCCCAGCCCGTGGCCGAAGATGGCGTGGACGGACGGCTCGTTCAGCATGGTCCAGTGCTTGGCCCGGTCGCCGATCCGCGTGGCGACGAGCTGGGCGTAGTCGGTGAACCAGCCGGCGATGTCCCGGTTCGTCCAGCCACCGCGGTCCTGAAGCGCCTGGGGCAGGTCCCAATGGTACAGGCAGGGCCAGGGCGCGATGCCCTTGGCCAGCAGCGCGTCGGTCAGCCGGTCGTAGAAGTCCAGACCCTCGGCGTTGGCCGGGCCGGTGCCGGTCGGCTGGACGCGCGGCCAGGCGACGGAGAAGCGGTAGGCGTTCATCCCCGCCTTCGCCATCAGGTCCACGTCTTCGGCGTAGCGGTTGTAATGGTCGCAGGCCACGTCGCCGGTGTCGCCGTTCGCCACCTTACCGAAGGAATGGCTGAAGCTGTCCCACACGCTGGGGCCGCGCCCGCCGGCGGTGACCGCCCCCTCGATCTGGTAGGAAGAGGTCGAGGCGCCCCAGACAAACCGGTCGGGGAAGGCGGCCAGCACTTCCGACGGCTGGGCCACCGCGGCGCGGCGCGTGGCCAGAAAGGCCCCGGCCGAGGCCGCCAGGCTGGTGGCCGCCGCCGCCTTCAGGAAACTCCGCCGCCGCATACCGAATTCCTCTCGCCGTCCGGGTCGTCCGCGACAATGTAAGAAGACCGGGCGTCAGCGCAACAGGCGCCTCGCATCGGAGTGCCTGTGTAACCGGTTTGGCCGGTGTAGGCGTAACCTGGACCGTGGGGTATGATGGCGCCATGAACGGACTCGTCATGTTTCTGCTGATCGTGGCGCTCGGCCTCGTCGTGGCGTCGCTGTTCTCCGGGCTGTTTTTCATGGCGCGCGGCGGACAGGGCGATTCGCGCAAATCGAACCGGGCGATGCGGATGCGCGTGGCGCTCCAGGGGGTGGCGCTGGTGCTGTTCCTGCTCGCCATCCTGACCCACGGCTGATTGAGGACATCCACAGGAATCATGGTCAAGCTGACCCGCATCTACACCCGCGGCGGGGACCGCGGCCAGACCTCGCTCGGCGACGGGCGCCGCGTGCCCAAGCACGACCCGCGCGTCGCCGCCTACGGCACGGTGGACGAGGCGAACGCCGTCCTCGGGCTGGTTCGCCTCCACACTGCGGGCCTGCCGGAGACCGACGCCATGCTGTCGCGAATCCAGAACGACCTGTTCGACCTGGGTGCCGACCTCTGCACGCCGGAGGCGGAGGACCCGGCCTACCCGCCGCTGCGCATCCTGGAGTCGCAGGTGGACCGGCTGGAGACGGAGATCGACGCGATGAACGCCGACCTTGCCCCGCTCACCTCCTTCATCCTGCCTGGCGGCTCGCCGGCGGCGGCGCATCTGCATCTGGCCCGCACCGTGGTGCGCCGCGCCGAGCGGCTGATGACCGAACTGGCGGAGGTGGAGCCGGTCAACCCGGCGGCGGTGAAATACGCCAACCGCCTGTCCGACCACCTGTTCGTGCTGAGCCGGAAACTGAACGCGAACGGAGCGGCCGACGTGCTGTGGGTTCCGGGCGCAAACCGTTGATGCAATTCCGCCTCCTTCGCGCTTGCGGCGTAGGCGGCGTTGACAGCCAAAACGTCAACTCCTATGGTCGCAGCGCTGTCACAAGCTGCCCGATTCGGCGCCAGCGGCGAAGGTGCGCCTGCATAATTCAAGAAAAGGGTGGGATATGAAGGTCCTCGTCCCGGTCAAGCGGGTGGTCGATTACAACGTCAAGATCCGCGTCAAGGCGGACGGCTCCGGCGTTGAGACCGCCAACGTGAAGATGAGCATGAACCCCTTCGACGAGATCGCCGTCGAGGAGGCCGTCCGCCTCAAGGAAGCCGGCAAGGCGACCGAGGTCATCGTGGTCACCGTCGGCCCGACGGCCGCCCAGGAGACGCTGCGCACCGGCCTCGCCATGGGCGCCGACCGCGGCATCCTGGTCCAGACCGACGCCGAGACGCAGCCGCTGGCCGTCGCCAAGGTGCTCAAGGCGCTGGTCGACAAGGAAGGCCCGACCCTGGTCATCCTGGGCAAGCAGGCGATCGACGACGACTGCAACCAGACCGGCCAGATGCTCGCCGCCTTGCTGGGCTGGCCGCAGGGCACCTTCGCCTCCAAGGTCGTGCCGGGCGAGGGCGCGGTCACCGTGACCCGCGAGATCGACGGCGGGCTGGAGACGGTGCAGCTGACGCTGCCCGCGGTCGTCACCGCCGACCTGCGCCTCAACGAGCCGCGCTACGCCTCGCTGCCCAACATCATGAAGGCCAAGAAGAAGCCCATCGAGACGCTGGCGCCCGACGCGCTGGGCGTCGACGTGGCGCCGCGCCTGACCACGCTCAAGGTCGCCGAGCCGGCCAAGCGCAAGGCCGGCGTCAAGGTCGCCGACGTGGCCGCCCTGGTCGACAAGCTGAAGAACGAAGCGCGGGTGATCTGACATGTCCATTCTCGTCATCGCCGAACACGACAACGCCGCGCTGAAGGCCGCCACGCTGAACGCGGTCAGCGCCGCCGCCAGGATCGGTGGGGAAGTCCACATTCTGGTCGCCGGCCAGGGCGCCCAGGCCGTCGCCGAGGCCGCCGCCAAGGTGGCCGGCGTGTCCAAGGTGCTGCTGGCCGACGACGCGGCCTACGCCCACCCGCTGCCGGAGAACGTCTCCCCGCTGGTCGTCAATCTCGCCAAGGGCTACGGCCATGTGCTGGCCGCCGCCTCGTCGGAGGGCAAGAACCTGCTGCCGCGCGTCGCCGCGCTGCTCGACGTCGCGGCGATCTCCGACATCACCGGGGTGGTCTCGCCCGACACCTTCGAGCGGCCGATCTACGCCGGCAACGCCATCGCCACGGTGAAGTCCGCCGACCCGATCAAGGTCGTCACGGTGCGCACCACCGCCTTCGAGGCGGCCGCCGCCACGGGCGGCTCGGCCACGGTCGAGACGATCGCCGGGACGGGCGACGCCGGTTCGGCCAGGTTCGTCGGCCAGGAGCTGACGAAGTCGGAGCGTCCGGAGCTGACCCAGGCCAAGATCGTCGTGTCGGGCGGGCGCGGCATGCAGTCGGGCGAGAACTTCAAGCTGCTGGAAGCGCTGGCCGACAAGCTGGGTGCGGCGGTCGGCGCCAGCCGCGCCGCGGTGGACGCCGGCTTCGTGCCGAACGACTACCAGGTCGGCCAGACCGGAAAGATCGTGGCGCCCGAGCTGTACATCGCCGTCGGCATCTCCGGTGCCATCCAGCACCTCGCCGGCATGAAGGACAGCAAGGTCATCGTCGCCATCAACAAGGACGAGGAGGCGCCGATCTTCCAGGTCGCCGACTACGGCCTCGTCGCCGACCTCTTCAAGGCGGTGCCGGAGCTGACGGCCGAGCTGGGCAAGGCGTAATCGGCCAGTCCTCTTCGGAAGACCAGCGGGCCAAAGACAAGCGGGAAAGCTCATATGTCCACGATCAAGAAGATTGGCATCATCGGTGCCGGCCAGATGGGCAGCGGCATCGCCCACGTCTGCGCGCAGGCGGGGTACGAGGTCGTCATCTCCGACATCAGCCCGGAGATTCTGCAGAAGTCGGTGGCCGCCATCTCCAAGAACATGGACCGTCAGGTTCAGAAGGGGAAGCTGACGGAGGCCGACAAGACGGCGGCCATCGCCCGCATCTCCACCGGTTCCGACCTGTCCGTGTTCCATGACGCCGATCTCGTGGTCGAGGCCGCGACGGAGAACGAAGCGCTCAAGCGCGAGATCTTCAAGAAGCTGGTCCCGAACCTGAAGCCCGAGGCGCTGATCGCGACGAACACCTCGTCGATCTCGATCACCCGCCTCGCGGCCTCGACGGACCGCCCGTCCAAGTTCATGGGCATGCACTTCATGAACCCGGTGCCGGTGATGCAGCTCGTCGAGCTGATCCGCGGCATCGCGACCGACGAGGCGACCTTCAACGCGATCAGCGAGCTGACGGCGAACATCGGCAAGACCGCGGCGGTGGCCGAGGACTTCCCGGCCTTCATCGTCAACCGCATCCTGCTGCCGATGATCAACGAGGCGGTCTACACCCTCTATGAGGGGGTGGGCGGCGTCCAGGCCATCGACACGGCGCTGAAGCTGGGCGCCAACCACCCGATGGGCCCGCTGGAGCTGGCGGACTTCATCGGTCTGGACACCTGTCTGGCGGTCATGCAGGTCCTCTACGAGGGTCTGGCCGACAGCAAGTACCGCCCCTGCCCGCTGCTGGTGAAGTATGTCGAGGCCGGCTGGGTCGGCCGCAAGGTCGGCCGCGGCTTCTACGACTACTCCAAGAATCCGCCGGTCCCGACCCGCTGACGCGGCGTCTCCGAACGGACGCTTTTTGCGAAGCCCGCCGCGGGAAACCACGGCGGGCTTCGTGCATTTGCGGAACCGCTGCGCTCGCGCTCTGTTCGTCCCGCAGGGGAACGGCCCATAAGGGACCAAGGCGAACAGCGGAAAGGACGGGGGCGATGCGGCGCGGCTTCCTGACGGCGATCCTTGTGGCCGGACTGTCCGCCCCGGCCCTGGCTCAGGCGCCGGGTTCCGTCCCGGCATCCCCATCTGCCCTGTCCCGGCAGGAGCGCAATTTCATCGCCGAGGCGCTTGCCGACGGCATGGCCGAACAGGCGCTCGGCAAGCTGGCCCAGGACCGGGCGGAAACCGAGCCGGTCCGCCGCTTCGCCCGCCGTATGGCCGACGATCACGGGCTGAAGACCGACCGCTTGGCCGGCATGGCGCTGCGCCACGGAATCCCCATCCCGCGCGAGCCGGGCCTGTCCGCCCGCGCCCACATGTCCAGCCTGCGCGACACGCCCGAGGGCGCCTTCGACCGCCGCTACATGGCCGCGGAGGAGGAAACCCACGCCCGCGCCATCAAGCTGTACGAGGCGCAGGCCGAACGCGGCGGCGAGACCGGCGACTTCGCCCGCGACGCCCTGCCCATGCTGCACAGCCATTTCGAGGAGGCGCGTGACATCATGGCCGAACTGGCCCGCCGCCCGTCCCCGCCGCAGACCCAGGCGCCGCCGGGCGATGCCCCACCGGGAACGTCGGGGTCGTCGCAATGAGGTCACCTTCCCAAATGGGCACCTGCGCTGACCATCGCCGGCAGTGTTTCCAAAAACGACAATACCGCCTTTTCACCACCGGAAGCCCACAGGCCGACATGACCAGCTCCCTCAAGCGCAACGAAGCTCTTGGGAGCGTTGGCAGCCTCGAACAGATGCCTGGAGTGGTCTGTCGGTATCACACGGTCAAGGGTGCCATGGTAAATCAGCAGTGGGACTTTCACCTGACCAATTTTTGAAAAGCTGTCGAACGAGTGGCGGAGCATCAAGCGCACCGGCAAAAATGGCAGCAGTCCACCACCGATGTCCGCGATGCTGGTGTAGGGGGCGGCAAGGATCACCGCCTCGACGCGCCGTTCAGCCGCAAGCTGCACGGCGACACCGCTGCCCAACGAATAGCCGTGCAGGACCACCCGTGCGCCCGATGCCTCCAGGAAATCCAAGGCCGCCCGCCCGTCCTCATACAGGCCCGCCTCGCTCGGCTTTCCCGGATTCCCGCCATAGCCGCGGTACTCCGCCATGAACACACCGTACCCGCCGTCGATCAGCGCACGGGCGATGTGGCCGTTCCAGGCCACCGTCTCGCCATTGCCGTGGAACAGCAGGAGCGTCGGCCGCCCCGACGCAGCCGGCGCCTTGTACCAGCCCAGCAGGTCCAGCCCGTCACCGGTGTGCACGGACACCACCGCCATATCGCCCACGCCGACCTCATCCGGGGCCTGTGCAAGCGGAATGGCCGGAAAGATCAAGCGGTCCTGGGCAACATAGGCCAGCAGCAGGACGATGGCGTAGAGCATCGCCCCCAAGGCCAGGATCGCGACCAGAGTTTTCATGCGGCTCCGGTGGGCTGAGGAGGAGACCGACGTACGGCGCACGATTTCACAAGGCCACGTCTTACCCGCCCGTCTTTACCACACCGCCGCGGTTGTCGCGGTTCGGGCCGCCGCCGTGGCCCATGTGCTTGCGCAGGAAGGCGATGACCTCCGGCGAATCCCACTCCACCGCGCCCTCGATGCGGCCAAGCTCGCGGCCCTCCTGGTCGACCAGCAGGGTGGTCGGCAGGCCGCGCAGCTTCAGAGTCTGCATGGAGGCGCTCGACGGGTCGAGGTAGAGGGCGAGGTTCTTCACGCCGGTCCGCTGGTAGAAGGGCTGCACCTGATCCTTGCCGCCGCGGTCCACCGACAGCGCCACCACCTGGAAGCCCGGCCCGCCCAACTGCGCCTGGAGGCGGTCGAGCGCCGGCATCTCCTTCACGCAGGGCGCGCACCATGTCGCCCACAGGTTCAGCAGGACCAAGCGGTCCTTGAACTCCGACAGGTCGACCCGGCGCCCTTCCCCGTCCAGGAAGGGCAGCTCCGGCACCGGCGTCAGCGGCTCCATGTAGCGGAACTTGTCGAGACCCACCGCCGTCACCCCGGGGGAGGGCTGGTTGGCCGGCTGGTCCAGCGTCAGCACGGCGGGCGGCGGTGGAGCCGACGGCCCGGCCAGCGCCATCCACAGCCCGGCACCGCCCAGCGTCACACAAAAGATTGCGGTGGCCGCCAAAGTCCGCATACTCACGCTTCCCGTCCTCCCATCCGTATTGTGTCCGCCATGAGCGCCGAACAGCCCAAGCCGAACCTTCAAGACCGCGCCGCCCAAGACGGCTCAGCCCCGGCCGCCAGCCAGATGTGGGGCGGCCGCTTCGCCCGCGGTCCCGCCGCCATCATGGAGAGGATCAACGCCTCCATCGGCTTCGACAAGCGGCTGGCCGACCAGGACATCGCCGGATCGAAGGCCCACGCCGCCATGCTGGCGCGCCAGGGCATCATAACCCAGGCCGACGCCGATGCCATCCGCGAAGGGCTGGACCGGGTCAAGGAAGAGATCGACTCCGGAGCCTTCACCTTCAAGGTGGAACTGGAGGACATCCACATGAACGTGGAGGCCCGGCTGGCCGAGCTGATCGGCGAGCCGGCCAAGCGCCTTCACACCGGGCGGTCGCGCAACGATCAGGTGGCGACCGACTTCAAGCTGTGGGTGCGCGACGCGCTCGACCGCGCCGACCAGGGGCTGAAGGCGCTCCAAGCCGCGCTGATCGATCTGGCGGAAAAGCACACCGACACGGTGATGCCGGGCTTCACCCACCTCCAGGCCGCCCAGCCGGTCAGCTTCGGCCACCATCTGCTGGCCTATGTGGAGATGTTCGGGCGCGACCGCGGCCGCCTGCGCGACGCCCGCGCGCGGCTGAACGAGTGCCCGCTCGGCTCCGCCGCGCTGGCCGGCACGCCCTACCCCATCGACCGCTTCATGACGGCGGAGGCGCTGGGCTTCGACCGGCCAACCGCCAATTCGCTGGACGCCGTGTCCGACCGCGACTTCGCGCTGGAGTATCTGGCCGCCGCCAGCATCTGCGGCATGCACCTCTCCCGCTTCGCGGAGGAGATCGTGCTGTGGTGTTCGGCCCAGTTCCGCTTCATCAAGCTGACGGACGCCTTCACCACCGGCTCCTCGATCATGCCGCAGAAGAAGAACCCGGACGCGGCGGAGTTGGTGCGCGCCAAGGCCGGACGCGTCATCGGCAGCCTGAACAGCCTGCTGGTCGCCATGAAGGGCCTGCCGCTGGCCTATTCCAAGGACATGCAGGAGGACAAGGAGCCGGTCTTCGAGGCCGACGACACGCTGGCGCTGTGCATCGCCGCTATGGAAGGCATGGTGCGCGACATGCAGCCGAACGTGCCGGCGCTGCGCGAGGCGACCGACCGCGGCTTCCTCAACGCCACCGACCTCGCCGACTGGCTGGTGCGGGAGCTGGACATTCCCTTCCGCGAGGCGCACCACATCACCGGGCGCGCCGTGAAGGCGGCGGAGGACAAGCGCGTCGGGCTGACCGCCCTGACGCTGGAGGAGTTGCAGGCCATCGAGCCGCGCATCACCGAAGCCGTCTTCCCGGCGCTGAGCATCGAGGCGTCGCTGGACAGCCGGCGCAGCTTCGGCGGCGCCTCCCCCGTCCGCGTGCGCGAGGCCGTCGCGGCGGCGCGGGAGCGTTTCCTGTGAGGCGCCCGCTGCTGATCCTGGCGACCGCTGCCGTCGCGCTGACGCTGGCCGGCTGCGGCAAGAAGCCGAGCTTCGTCGATCCCCCGCAGGGCAAGGAAGCCGACAAGTTCCCGCAGCCCTACCCGAACCCGAAGACCGACCCCAAGCCCGGTCAGCCGTCCTCCGGAGCCCGCTTCCCATGAGCGCCTTCGCCTACCGCAACGGCGTGATGCACGCCGAATCCGTGCCGCTGTCCACCATCGCGGCGGAGGTCGGCACCCCCTTCTACTGCTACTCCACGGCGGCGCTGGAGGCGCATTACAGCGCCTACGCCGGGGCCTTCGCGGGGCAGGACGCCGACGTCTGCTACGCGGTGAAGGCCAACTCCAACCTCGCGGTCATCCGCGCCTTCGCCCGGCTGGGCGCCGGCGCCGACGTGGTGTCGGGCGGCGAGATGCGCCGCGCGCTGGCCGGCGGCATCCCGGCCGGCAAGATCATCTTCTCCGGCGTCGGCAAGACGCGCGAGGAGATGCGCGCCGCGCTGGAAGCCGGAATCCACCAGATCAACGTGGAATCCATCCCGGAGGTGGAGGCCCTGTCGGAGGTCGCGGTCAGCCTGGGCGTCACCGCGCCCATCGCCTTCCGCGTGAACCCGGACGTGGACGCCAAGACCCACGCGAAGATCGCGACGGGCAAGAAGGAGAACAAGTTCGGCGTCGATTACGACCACGCGCGGGAGGTCTACGCCCAGGCCGCCAAGCTGCCGGGCATCAAGCCGGTGGCCATCGCCGTCCACATCGGGTCGCAGCTGACCGACCTCGCCCCCTTCCGCGCCGCTTACGAGCGGGTGGCGGCGCTGCTCCACGTCCTACGCGAGGACGGGCACGACATCACCCGGCTCGACCTCGGCGGCGGGCTGGGCATCGTCTACAAGCACGAGGCGCCGCCGGACATCGCCGACTACGCCGCCATGGTGAAGTCGATCACCGGCAACCTCGGCTGCCGCATCTCGCTGGAGCCGGGCCGCTCGCTGGTCGGCAACGCCGGCATCCTGGTGTCGCGGGTGATCTACCTGAAGCAGGGGCTGCACCGCCGCTTCGTCATCATCGACGCGGCGATGAACGACCTGATCCGTCCCACACTCTACGAGGCCTATCACGGCATCGTCCCGGTGACCGAGCCCGCCAGGGGCGCCGCAACCGAGCCCTACGACGTCGTCGGTCCGGTCTGCGAGAGCGGCGACACCTTCGCGCTCCAGCGCGCGCTGCCGGCCATGGCGCCCGACGAGCTGGTGGCCATCCTGTCGGCGGGGGCCTATGGCGCGGTCATGTCCTCCACCTACAACACCCGCCCGCTGATCCCGGAGGTTCTGGTGAACGGCGACCAGTTCTCGGTCATCCGGCCGCGCGTGTCGGTGGAGGAGTTGCTGGCGCTGGACCGCGTGCCGGATTGGCTGAAGGACTGATCCGCGACGGTTATCGGGATGCAATAACCGCTGCACAGAACCACCCATAAGGCGTATGATTCCCCGTTCGAGAAACGGGCGGGGAACATCATGGAGTGGGACGCGGCCTATGCCATCGGACAGAGCGCTGTGGATGGAGACCACCAGCGCCTGTTCCAACTGTTCAACCAGTTCAGCGCGGCCATCGCCGCCGGGGAAACACGGGAGTCCGCGAACCGCTTCCTGCGCGAGTTGGCCGACTACTCGGCCTACCATTTCCGCCGCGAGGAAGGGCTGATGCGCGCGGTCGGGTACCCCGACTACACCAAGCACAAGACGATGCACGACACCTTTGCCGACTTCGTCCGCCGGCAATCCGACTCCGGGACGCGCGATCCGGAAGAGGTGCAGTTCCTCCAGAGCTACGTCGAGATGTGGCTGTGCGGCCATATCCTGGTCATGGACAAGTGGTTCGGCGAATGGCTGGACGGGCGGAGCGGGGATCCCGGCGCGGCGGCCCCGACGGCCTGAGGGCCGGGCCGCGGAAGCCCGGCGCTCAGAACCTCCGGACCGGCCGCCGTCTATTTCTTGTAGGGATTGGCCGCCCACGTCTTCAGGTAGGACACGAGTTCGGCGTCCCCGTCATAGTACAGCCACTCGGTTTCCTCCTTCGACAACGGCTTGGTCGGCGACGGCCGATAGAGCTTGTCGTAAGGCACCGAGAAAACCCCCAGGTCGGGCGCCGTTTCGAGGATCTTCTTCACCCAGCCCTCGGCCCGGTCATAGAGGGCTTCGTAATCCGTGGCGACGGACAGGAAGGGGTTGTCGTTCGAGTTCTCCGACTGGCTGCCGTACGAGCTTTGCTTGAGCGCCCAGTCGTTCAACACCGAATCGCTGGGTTTGGCGAAGCCGCCGCCGACAGTGTTCCGGCGGCGCGACCTCCAGTCGGTCGCTTTGGCCTTGTCGGCGAACCGATAGACAAAGACATGTCCGGGCTTGGCGGGGTCGAGCGTGTATCGTTCACCGGTGGCGTTCGCGGTCGAGAAAGTCTTGGGGCTTGGCATTGGGCCGCTCCTGATCGGATTCCATTGGACGGGCGCGATGCGCCTCGCCTTCTGGAAAACGCCCCACCGTCCACGGCCGTGAATTCGGACGGCCCTGAGATAAGAGGGGCGCCGCACCCTGTGCCATCCATCGGCCCGCCATATTTTGGACATGGCCCGATGTTTCGGTAAGGAACCGGCATGCCGGACCGCGACAGACGGCGCAGCCGAGCCTATATCCTGACGATGTTCCGGCGGCGGTTTCTCCTCCCGCCCGGTGCCTGACCTGACGGGAGAGCGGCATGAGCGACAGCAAGGACGGGTTCCGGTTCCCCCTGCGCAAGGAGGCACCACCCGCGCCCGCCCCGCGGGAACCCCGCCTCCGCATGGGGCAGGCCCGCGCCGCCCTGCTCTGGGAAAGGCTGTGGCCGGCGCTCTGGGCGCCCATCACCATCGCGGGAGCCTTCCTCGCTTTGGCCCTGCTGAACGTCTTCCTGCTGTTGCCGGGCTGGCTGCACGCCCTGGCCCTGCTGCTGTTCGTTGCCGCCATCGGCTGGACGGGGTGGCGCGGGCTGCGCGCCTTCCGCCTGCCGGACGAGGACGCCGCCCGCCGCCGGCTGGAGCGCGACAGCGGCCTGCCCCACCGCCCCCTCCACGCGCTGCGCGACACGCCCGCCGGCAACGACCCCGTCGCGGCGGAGCTGTGGCGCCTGCACCAGGAGCGGGTGCGCGCTGCCATGCGGCGGCTGCGCGTCGCCATGCCGCTGTCCGACGGCCTCGCCGCCCAGGACCGCTACGCCCTGCGCGCGCTGGTGGCGCTGGTGCTGATCGCCGCGGGCGGCGCGACCTGGGGCGACTGGAGGCCGCGTCTTGTCGCCGCCATCACCCCGCATTTTGGCGGGACGGCGACGGCGACGGTCGCGACGCTCGACCTGTGGGTGACGCCGCCGGAATACACCGGCCTGCCGCCGGTCTTCCTGAAGTCGGCCAACCCCGCCCACACGCCGAGCCTCGCCGACCCCGTGCCGGTTCCCAAGGGCAGCCTCGTGCTGGCCCGCGTGACCGGCGGCAGCAGCACGCCGTCGCTGGAGGCCGGCAGCAAGACCACCGCTTTCGAGGCCGTGGACTCCGCGACCTTCCAGATCCAGCAGCCCATCGAGGACGGCGCCCGCATCGCCGTGACCCAGGGGTCCACCCTGCTGGGGGGCTGGAACGTGCGGATCATCCCGGACAACCCGCCGACCATCGCCTACGCCAGCCCCCCGACCAAGGGGGAGCGCGGCGCACTGCGGCTGGACTACACCGCGCAGGACGACTACGGGCTGGCCGAGGCCAAGGCCGTCGTCCGGCTGGACCTGCCGGAGGGCGAGGCCCCGGCGCTCGACCGCAGCCCGCTGGAGTTGCCGCTAGCCCTGCCCGGCGTCCGCCCGCGTGAGGCGCGCAACGCCGCCTTTCACGACCTGACCGCCCATCCCTGGGCCGGGCTGAACGTCACCATCCGCCTGACCGCGCTCGACGGCGCCGGCCAAACCGGCAACACGGAGGACGTGGCGATGGTCCTGCCAGAGCGCGTCTTCAACCACCCGGTCGCCCGCGCCATCGTGGAGGAGCGCAAGAAGCTGACCCTGCGGCCCCAGCAGCTCCGTATCGAAGTGGCCCGCGCGCTGGCCGAAATCTCGTCCAGACCCAGCCAGTTCGGCGGCGATCTGGTGGTTTTCCTCGCCATGCGCACCGCGGTGAACCGCCTGCTGCTGGACGAGGAGGGGGCATCGATCCCAGCCGTCCAGCAACTTCTGTGGGAAACCGCGCTGCGCATTGAGGACGGCGGGCTGTCGCTGGCCGAGCGCGACCTGCGCGACGCCGAGAGCCGGCTCGCCGAAGCGTTGGAGCGCGGCGCCGACGACCAGGAGCTGAAGAAGCTGATGGACGAGCTTCAGGCGGCGCTCGACAAGTTCCTCGACGCCATGGAACAGCAGATGCGCGAGGCGCTGGAGCGTGGCGAGCAAATCCCCATGGTGCCGCCGGAAATGGCCGACCAGATGATGGACCGCCAGGACCTTCAGCGCATGATGGAGCAGATGCGGCAGATGGCCGAGACCGGCGCCCGCGACGCCGCGCGGCAGATGCTGTCCCAGCTTCAGCAGATGATGGAGAATATGCGCAACGGCGCCATGGCCCAGATGCAGCAGCAGGGCCAGAACGAGGCGGCGCAGATGATGCGCGAGCTTCAGGAGCTGACGCAGCGGCAGCAGCAGTTGCTCGACCAGACCTTCCGCCAGTCGCAGGAGCAGATGGGCCGGCAGGACGGGCAGCAGGGCCCGCAACAGGGGCCGCGCAACCGCCAGGGCCGCCCACAGCAGGGGCAGCAAGGCCAGCAGGGTCCGTCCGGCAGCCCGCTGATGCAGCAGCAGGCCGAGCAGCAGGAGGCGTTGCGCCGCCAGCTCGGCGAGCTGATGCGCCGCATGGGGGAACAGCAGGGCGGCGAGATCCCCCGCCCGCTGGGCCGCGCCGAACGGGCGATGCGCGACGCGGGGCAAGCGCTCCAGCAGGGGCAGCCCGGCTCCGCCGTTCCGCCGCAGACCCAGGCGATGGACGAGCTTCAGCAGGGCATGCAGGCGATGGCCGAGCAGATGATGCAGCAGATGATGGGCCAGCAGGGTCCGGCGATGAGCGGGCAGCAGCCCGGACAGGCGCAGCAGCGCCAGGGCCAGGGCCGCAACCGCGACCCGCTGGGCCGCCGCCCCTCCGGCTTCGGCAACTACAACAACGAGGACGTGAAGATCCCCGAGGAGGCCGAACTCCAGCGCGCCCGTGAAATCCTCGACGAACTGCGCCGCCGCTCCGGGCAGTATGGCCGTCCGCAGATGGAGCGCGAGTACATCGACCGGCTGCTGAAGCAGTTCTGACCGGCCGCTGAAGCAGTTTTAAGGCCGGGGGACCGGGCGGCTTTACCGGAGGGCGGCGCTGGTGCAGTATCCGCCGCGCAAGGCGCCGCCGCTTGCCCTTCCGGCACGGACGCCCCCGGACACAACGAACGTTTCCTCATGGTCGCGGTCCTTTCGAACCACGGGTCGGGCGGACTTGCCCCGCAGCGCCCGGAACTGACGCTCGGCAGCAAGTTCCGCATGATCAACTGGGGGCTGGTGCTCCTGGTCTGCGTCATCACGTCGGTCGGGGTGGCCCTGCTCTACTCGGCCGCCGGCGGCAACTGGAAGCCCTGGGCGCAGCCGCAGCTGGTGCGCGCCATCCCCGGCCTCGTCCTGATGCTGATGATCGCGCTGATCGACGTGCGGCATCTGATGAAATCGGCCTACGCCATCTTCCTGATCGTGCTCTGCCTGCTGGTCGCGGTGGAACTGATGGGGCGCATCGGCATGGGCGCGCAGCGCTGGATCGACTTGGGATTCTTCCAGCTCCAGCCGTCGGAATTGATGAAGCCGGCCCTGACCCTGGCGCTGGCCCGCTATTTCCACGGCATCTCGCTGGACCAGATCGGCCGCCCGCTGCTGCTGATCCCGCCGTTGCTGCTGGTCTTCATCCCGGTGGCCCTGGTGCTGATGCAGCCGAACCTGGGCACCTCGCTGCTGCTGATCATGGGCAGCGGCGCCGTCTTCTTCGCGGCGGGGGTGCGGATCTGGAAGTTCCTGGTGGTCATCGGCGGCGGCCTCTCGGCCATCCCCATCGCCTGGGAATTCCTGCACGATTACCAGAAGCAGCGCGTTTACACCTTCCTCGACCCGGAAACCGACCCGCTGGGCGCCGGCTACAACATCCTGCAGTCGAAGATCGCCCTGGGATCGGGGGGGCTGTTCGGCAAGGGTTTCATGTCCGGTTCGCAGAGCCAGCTGATGTTCCTGCCGGAGAAGCACACCGACTTCATCTTCGTGGTGCTGGCGGAGGAGTTCGGGATGGTCGGCGCGCTGATCCTGCTGGCGCTGTACCTGATGCTGTTCATCTACGGCGTGGTCATCGCGCTGAGCTGCCGCAGCCAGTTCGCCCGGCTGGTGGCGGTCGGCATGACCGCGCAGTTCTTCCTCTACGTGATGGTCAACGTGTCGATGGTGACCGGCCTGATCCCGGTGGTGGGCATTCCGCTGCCGCTGGTGTCCTACGGCGGGTCGGCGATGATGACGCTGATGATCGGCGTGGGGCTTCTGCTCAGCATGTCGGTCCACCGCGAGGTCCGCATCCCGAAGAGCGGCGTCACCGAGCTGTGACGCCGCTCTTCGGAGCGCTTCGTCAGCCCTCCGAGACCTCGCCGTTCTCCTGGATCATCACCTTGTCGATGCGCCGGCCGTCCATGTCGACGACCTCGAACCGCAGGCCGTTCCAGTGAAAATGCTCCGCGGCGGTGGGCACATGGCCCAACCGGTCGAGCATGAAGCCGGCGATGGTGTGGTAGTCGCCCTCGCCCTTCAGCCCCTTCACGCCGACCAGCGACTCGACCTCCTCCACCGGGGTCATGCCATCCACTAGCCAGGAACCGTCCTCGCGCTGGACCGCGAATCCGTCGCCTTCCTGCCCCTGTTCGGGCATCTCGCCGGCGATGGCCTCCATGATGTCGGTGACGGTGGCGATGCCCTCGACGCTGCCATACTCGTCCACCACCACGGCCATGTGGATGCTGGCCTGCTTGAACAGCTCCAGCAGCCGCAGGACGGGGGTGCCGTCATGGACGATCAGCGGCTCCACCATGGCCTCGCGCAGGTCGAAGCTGCGGCCCTGGAGCGCCTGGTTGAGCAGCGCCTTGCTGGACACGATGCCCTGCACCTCGTCCACATCGCCGCGGCAGACCAGGAAGCGGGAATAGCCGCTGGCCTGGATCTCCTTGGCGATGGCGTCGGGCGGGTCGTCGAGATCGATCCACACGAGGTCCGGGCGCGGGGTCATGATCGACCGCGCGGTGCGATCGGACAGGCGGAACACGCCCTCGATCATCTGCCGCTCGGCGGGTTCGAAGACGCCGGTCTGCGTGCCCTCCTTGATGAGGCTCTTGACCTCCTCCTCGGTGACGGTCTGCTCGCGCGCGGTGGGCAGGCGCAGCAGCTTCATCAAGCCCTCGGTCGAGACGCCGAGCAGCCAGACCAGCGGCATGGCGACCCGCGACAGGACGCTCATCGGGCCGGCCACGCCGGCGGCGATGCGCTCCGCGTTCACCAGCGCCATGCGCTTGGGCACCAGTTCGCCAACGATCAGCGACAGGTAGGTGATCGCGGCGACCACCAGCGCGAAGCCGACCTGCTGCCCGTAAGGGGCGATCCAGGCGACGTTGGCGTCCAGGACCGTACCCAGCCGGTCGGCCAGGGTCGCGCCGCCGTAGGCGCCGGCGATGATGCCGATGAGCGTGATGCCGACCTGCACGGTGGAGAGGAAGTTGCCGGGGTCCTCCGACAATTTCAGCGCGGCGCGGGCGCCCTTGCTGCGTGTTTCCTCGGCCATCTGCTGAAGCCGCGCGCGTCGCGACGACACCAGCGCCATTTCCGACATCGCGAAAAAGGCGTTCAGCAGGATCAGCAAAATGATGACCAGTACTTCCCAAATCATGGCGTCGAGCCCGCGGGCGCTCCCTTTTATGAAAACAGTTTGTCGAAGATCAGCATGCCGGCCTGCCCGAAACCGAACAGGATGGCGGCGACGATGACGATGGCGATCAGCCCGGCCACGAGGCCGGCGACGACGAAGGCCCCATCCTTCTCGATCAGCCCCAGCGCGATCAGCGCGATGGCGAAGGCCGGCGGCTGGTTGCCGAAGACGATGGGAAGGGCCAGGATTCCGGCGAGAATCATCACGGCCACGCCGAGCAGCCGCTCCGCCGTCGGGGCGGTCATCGCCGGCAGGCGCGGGCGCAGATGCCGCTCCAGCCGGTCGACATGCGGCTTCGCCTTCGCGATCACGCGCAGGAAGGCGTCCCGGTCGAGCGTGAGGGCGGCCAGCCGGCGCGGCAACCAGGGGCGGTCGCGCCCGGCGGCGATCTGGGCGCCGATCAGCAGCATCGGCAGGCCCGTCGCCGTGGACAGCCCCGGCACCGGCAGGATGTTCGGAATGGAGAGGATCAGAAGCAGGGCGCCGAAGGCGCGGTCGCCCAGAATGCCCACGAGGTCACCAAGCGCGATCCGCGCGCCGTGGTCGTGGTTCAGGAAATCGTCCAGCACCGCCGAAGCGGGGTTCACCGGCGGGAAACCGGTGGTCGCGGCATCGCCGCGGTCGACGCCCTCCAGAGCCTGACGGTCCGGGGACGTGTCGGGAGGTCGGCCGTCGCTCACGGCGCTCCCCACGGAGGCCGCCCGAAACGGCGGAAGGGTAAACCCATGGACCTTTCGCGTCGCAACATCGTAGCGGCTCCTTTTACAGCATCGCCGGTCGGTGCGCCAGCCCATCTGTGGAATGTGCCGTTTCTCAAGGGGATGATGCCACCAACGGCAGCTCGACGGTGAAGGTCGAGCCGCGTCCCGGCGCCGAATCGGCGGTGATGCGCCCGCCGTGCCCCTCGACGATGGACCGGCAGATGTAGAGGCCGAGGCCGACCGTTCCCTCCCCCTCCGTGCCCAGCCGGCCGGTGCGGGCGAAGGGCTGGAAGAGCTGAGTCAGCTCCGCCGGCGGAATGCCGCGGCCGTCGTCGGACACACGCAGGCGCGCCCAGCCGCCACCCTCGCCCGGGGCCTCGCTGAGGGCGACACGGACGCTCCCACCGCGGTCGGAGTATTTGATGGCGTTCGACAGGAGGTTGTTGAGAAGCTGGTCCAGCTTGGCCGGGTCGATGTCGGCCATGGGCATGGGCGGTTCGGGCACGGACAGCTCGATGGTTATGGACTTGCCTTCGGCCAACACGCGGTTCATCGAGACGTTCCGCCGGACCAGCGTCATCAGATCGGACGGCCGCCGCGCCAACCGCATCCGCCCCGCCTGGAGCGCCGCCAGGGACAGCGCGTCCTCCACCATGTGGCGCATGGACAGGCTGGATTCGCGGATCCGCTCCAGGCAGGCACGCTCCGTCGCCTCCAGGCGCCCGTCCAGCCGCTGCTCCAGCAACTCCGCGAAGCCGACGACGACCTGGAGCGGCGTGCGCAGATCGTGGGCGAGCATGCCCATCAGCCGATTCTTCTGCTCGTTGCTGGCGGCCAGCTCGGCATTGGCCTTGGCGAGCGCCCGCTGGGCGTTGGCCAGCTCGTTGTTGAGAAGGGTCATTTCGCCGAACAGCGCGTCCAGGGAGGGAACCTCCGGCCCCGGCACCACCTCCCGAAGCGGAGCGAGCCGTTGGGCCAGCCGCGGATTCAGCGTCGCCAGTTCCTCCATCACGGCGGACAGCCCGCCGGGCGCCCGCGCCACGGCCAGCACCAACCCCTCAGCGTCGCTGAGCCCGCTCACATGGAATCCCCCCATGGGGTCGAGCCGGCTGAACAGGGGCTGGTCGATCACCTGGCCGGACTTCCGCAGGCTGCTGAACAGGTCCAGCGCGCCCGCCACCGCGTCCGGGCCGAACAAAACCGGGAAAGGCGTGCCAGGCTTTCCGGTCAATCCCGGCAAACCAGCGCCCACCCGGTGCAGGGCGCGCAGCCGTCCATCGTGGTCGCAGGTCAGGACCAGCCCGTCCATGCCCTCTCCCTCAAGCCGCATGGGTTACGGAACACGCATCACGCCACACCGACGGCACGGTTCGGAGCCGCCGGGCCGATCAGCCGCTCCGCGATGGCGACCGCCTCCTCCGCGCCGGGGGCGAAGGCGTCGGCACCGACCGTCCTCCACAGCTCCGGAACGAGGTTGAAGGGATAACCGCCGACCAGCACATGCGGCTGCTCTCCGGATTCGGCGCGCACCGCGGCGATGAGGGCCGCGACCCGCCCGACATGGGCGGTGATGGTGGCCGACACCGCCAGGACGCGGGCGCCCCGCTCCCGCACCGACCGAACGACGCTGTCGGCGGGCGTGTTGGCGCCGAGATAATGGCTGTCCCACCCGGCCATCTCGAAGAAGTCGGCGACCATGCGGATGCCGATCTCGTGCTGCTCCCCGCTGACACAGGTGGCGACCATGGACAGGCCGCGCCGCTCGGCAGCGAAGATCACCGGATAGAGCTGGCCCATGATCGTCTGGGTGGCGGCGGTGGCGAAATGCTCGTGCGCCACGGTGATCGCGCGCGTCTGCCACAGGCGTCCGATCTCGCGCAGGGCCGGCTGGAACACATGCAGGTAAAGCTCGGGCACCGTCGCCCCGCCGGCCGCCGAGTCCGTCACCAGCAGCGCCGCCCGGCGCCGGTCACCGGACAACAGCGCATCCAGATAGGCGCGGGCGAGCGCGCCGAGCGGCGCGTCCGACCGGACGAAGGGCGGCACCTCCCGCGGCAGGGCGGGCAAAGCGGCCAGCCCTTCCCCCACGCAGGCGCGCACGCGCGTCGCCGTGGCGGGATCGATCCGGGCGGCCACCACGTCGCGGAGGATTTCCAGGCTTTCGCCCAGTTCCTCGTCGGGGATGCCGATCCCGGCGAAGAGGACCTTGACCCAGGCCACATACTCGCGGAACAGCGCCGGGCTGTCGGCGGCCACGGCCTCCGCAAGATAGAGAAGGTGAAAACCGACATCCTCGACGCACCGTTCCCGCCCGGCCTCGCCGTAACGGGCGTAGAGCGCGGGCCAGCGCTCGAACTGGATCGCCACGACGGCGCGCGCCAATTCGGCGCGGCGGTCCGCAATGGGGTTGGAGGCAATCCGTATCGGGTCCTGGGAAGGCCGGACGGTCTCCGGCATGGCGCGGCGTCTCCGGTCGAGGGGGCGTTCGGATGAAAGGTGCGCCCTCGCACCCGTTCCCGCAACGCCTGACTGCGCCGACCGGTCCAGATTTCGGCAATCGCATCCTATGGTTGTCTATCTTCTGATCGACGGTTTTGCTAACGGCCTTTCTGAAGAACGAAGGTCAGCCGCTTCACGAGGTCGGCCTTCGACACCGGCTTCACCAGATAGCCGGAAATGCCGTAAGCGATGGCCCGCTTGACCGTGTCGGCCTCGCGATGCGCCGTCAGCACGATCACCGGAAGGTCGGCGAGCGGATTGCCCGTGGCCGTGCGCAGGGCGTGCAGCAGGTCCAGCCCGCTCATCCGCGGCATTTCCAGATCGCAGATGGCGAGGTCCACCTCCTCCGCATGGTCGCGCAGGATGCCCAGCGCGGCCATGCCGTCCGATGCCTCCCACACATGGCGAACCTTCAGATCCTGAAGCAGGCGGCTCATCAGCCGGCGGGTGAAGTCGTCGTCTTCGATCAGCAGGACGCGCAGGTCGTTGATGCTGCGGCTCGGCAGCCCATCCTTCGCATTGTCAGTCAGCATCGGCGCGGCCACCCATATCCGTGTCGTTGCATTGGGCGAATGCAGGAACACGTTACATCGTCGGACCATGCCGGAAAAGCCGGTAAATGATGCTGATTTTGTAATTTCTTCAACCGCAGGGACAAGAAGGCGACGGGTTGTTGCGGCCGATGGCGGCGATGCGCCGGGGGCCGTTGTCCGCGGCGTCGGCCATCTGTTAAACCCAGACCGATTGGCGGCCGGGTCCAGCCCTTGAAAACGGCACCGCACCCGGTCCGCGGTTTGGAACAGCGGCGATCCATGCAACTCGACCTTCTCAAGCGACCGGACGGGCGCACGGCCATCCTGATGCCGTCCGGATTCGTCCTTGATCTGCTGACGCCGGACGCCACGGGCATGCCGATCGAGGACATCGCCCAGTGCCTGTCGTCCCAGCCGCGCTGGGGCGGCGCGGCGCGGCCCTGGTATTCGGTCGCCGAGCATTCGGTGATGGTCTCGCGTCTGGTGCCGCCCCCCCTGGCCTACTCGGCCCTGATGCACGACTGCGAGGAGTTCCTTGGCGACTGGCCGTCGCCGGTGAAGGTCATGCTGGACCGCGACTATGTCAAACAGCGGCTTCACCCGGTCAAGGACGCGCTGCGCCGCTGGTTCGGCTTCGATGACGAGGCGCCGGCCATCAAGCAGGCCGACCTCGTCTGCATGGCGACGGAGTTGCGCGACCTCCTGCCCCCGGCTTGGCTGGATTGGGGGCATCTGCCGGCCGCCCACCCGGACAGGATCGTTCCGGTCGGCCCCGACCTAGCTTATGCCCTCTTTCTGAGCCGGTACGAGGAGTTGAAACACCTCGCCAAGCCCATGAAGGCAAAATCCGCGAAGGCCGCACGGAGCAAGCGCAAGCCGGAAGCGCGGTAAGGTTCCTATCCCAGCGTCGCGATCCGCCCGCTGTGGTTGCCCAGCGCCTGCAGCGCCATGGCGACGATGTGACGGGCGGCGAGGCCGGCCTCCTCATACTGCCTGGCCGGGCTGTCATGGTCGAGGAAGCGGTCGGGCAGGACCATCGGGCGGATCTTCAACCCGCCATCCAGCAGCCCGGCCATCGCCAGATGCTGCAGGACGAAGCTGCCGAAGCCGCCGACCGAGCCCTCCTCGATGGTGATCAGCACCTCGTGCTCCAGCGCCAGACGGCGCACCAGCTCCTCGTCCAGCGGCTTGGCGAAGCGCGCGTCGGCCACCGTCGTCGACAGCCCGCGCGCGCCCAGCTCCGCCGCCGCCTTGCGCGCCTCGGCCAGGCGCGTGCCGTAGCTGAGGATCGCCACCTTGGTGCCTTCCTGAAGGATGCGGCCCTTGCCGATGGGCAGCACCTCGCCGCGCTCCGGCAGCTCCAGCCCCACCCCCTCGCCGCGCGGGTAGCGCAGCGCCGAGGCGCGGTCGTCGATGGCGGCGCTGGTCGCCACCATGTGCATCAGCTCCAGCTCGTCCGCCGCCGCCATCAGCACGATGTCGGGCAGGCAGCCCAGATAGGCGACGTCGAAGGCCCCGGCGTGGGTCGCCCCGTCCGCCCCGACCAGACCGGCGCGGTCGAGCGCGAAGCGCACCGGCAGGCGCTGCAGCACCACGTCGTGCACCACCTGGTCGTAGGCGCGCTGCAGGAAGGTCGAGTAGATGGCGCAGAAGGGCTTGAAGCCCTCGGTCGCCAGCCCGGCGGCGAAGGTCACGGCGTGCTGCTCGGCGATGCCGACGTCGAAGCAGCGGTCGGGGAAGCGCTGGCCGAACAGGTCGAGCCCGGTGCCCGACGGCATGGCCGCGGTGATGGCGAGGACGCCGGGGTCGCGCTCGGCCTCGGCGATCAGGGCGTTGGCGAAGACGCGGGTGTAGGTCGGGGCGTTGGACTTGGGCTTGGACTGGGCGCCGGTGACGACGTCGAACTTGGCGACCGCGTGCAGCTTGTCGGCCGAGGCCTCGGCGGGGCCGTAGCCCTTGCCCTTCTTGGTGACGACGTGGATCAGGACGGGCTTGTCGTCGCCGGCGTCGCGCACGTTCTGCAGCACCGGCAGCAGATGGTCCAGATTGTGCCCGTCGATCGGGCCGATGTAGTAGAAGCCCATCTCCTCGAACAGCGTGCCGCCGGTGACCATGCCGCGGGCGTACTCCTCCGCCCGCCGCGCCGCCGTGCGCAGAGGACGCGGCATGTGGCCGGCCAGATCCTCCGCGAAGTGCCGCAGGGTGAGGAAAGGTTTGGAGGAGATCAGCCGCGACAGATAGGCCGACAGGGCGCCGACCGGCGGGGCGATCGACATGTTGTTGTCGTTCAACACCACGATCACCCGGCTGTCGCCGGAACCGATGTTGTTCATCGCCTCATAGGCCATGCCGGCGCTCATGGCGCCGTCCCCGACCACGGCCACCACATGGTTGCGGCGGCCCAGCCGGTCGCGCGCCACCGCCATGCCCAACCCCGCCGACATGGCGGTGGAACTGTGCGCCGCTCCGAAGGGATCGTACGCGCTCTCCGTACGTCTCGTGAATCCGCTCAATCCTCCTCCGGTACGGAGCGTACGGATGCGGTCGCGGCGCCCGGTCAGGATCTTGTGCGGGTAGCACTGGTGCCCGACATCCCAGATCAGCCGGTCGGCTGGCGTGTCGAAAACGTAGTGAAGCGCGACGGTCAGCTCGACGACACCCAGCCCGGCGCCCAGATGACCGCCGGTCACCGACACCGCGCTGATCGTCTCGGTTCGCAGTTCGTCGGCCAGCTGCCGCAGTTGGCGTGGCTTCAACCGGCGCAGATCAAGGGGGGTGCGCACCCGGTCGAGCAGAGGCGTCCTGCTGCTCGGGGTCTTGGACTTCATGGCCGGTGCCTCCCCCATTATGGGCCCCATTATGGGCCGTCAACCAATGCAGCGGCCGGCGCAGCGGTCCCGCGCGCTGTGGTTTTGCGGCTTGCCAAGGATGAAAGGCGGAGCCGGACCGCACCAGAGTCCGGCAAGTATCATACAGTAACCTACCTGCCGCGCGTCTCCGGACGTTCCAAACTGGAGCGCGACGCAATTTCAGGGATAGGCGCATGACGGCGATCCACCAGACGGCGATCCACGACGGAAAGGGCAAGGCGTAACCATGGCCGTTCCCGCGATCCAGGCGGCGCTGGTCGGCGCCTATGTCCTGCGCCAGCGCCTCAGAGGCAACCGGCGCTTCCCGCTGGTGCTGATGATGGAGCCGCTGTTCCGCTGCAACCTCGCCTGCGCCGGCTGCGGCAAGATCGACTATCCCGACCCGATCCTGCGCCGCCGCCTGTCGGTGGAGGAGGCCCTGGGCGCGGTGGACGAGTGCGGCGCCCCGGTGGTTTCCATCGCCGGAGGGGAGCCGCTGCTGCATCCCGAGATCCACACCATCGCCGCCGGCATCGTGGCGCGCCGCAAGTTCGTCTATCTCTGCACCAACGCCCTGCTGATGGAGAAGCGACTCGACCGCTTCACCCCCAGCCCCTTCTTCACCTGGTCGGTCCATCTCGACGGCGGGCGGGAGGAGCATGACAAGGCGGTCTGCCAACCGGGCGTCTACGACCGCGCCGTCGCGGCGATCCGCGCCGCCAAGGCGCGCGGCTTCCGCGTCAACATCAATTGCACCCTGTTCGACGGGGCGGAGCCGGAGAAGGTCGCCGCCTTCCTCGACGAGGCGATGGCCGCCGGCATCGACGCCGTCACCGTGTCGCCCGGCTACGCCTACGAGCGCGCCCCGGACCAGGAGCATTTCCTGAACCGCCGCAAGACCAAGGAGCTGTTCCGCGACATCTTCGCGCGGGGGCGGGGCCGCAAATGGCGCTTCTCGCAATCGTCCCTGTTCCTGGATTTTCTGGCCGGCAACCGCACCTACCGCTGCTCACCCTGGGGCAATCCGACGCGCAACGTCTTCGGCTGGCAGCGCCCCTGCTACCTGCTGGGCGAGGGCTACGCCCCGACCTTCAAGGCGCTGATGGAGGAGACGGACTGGGACGCCTACGGCACCGGCAATTACGAGAAGTGCGCCGACTGCATGGTTCACAGCGGCTATGAGCCGACCGCGGTGGAGGACACGCTGCGCAATCCCTTGTCGGCGCTGGCGGTCAGCCTGCGCGGGCCGCGCACGGAGGGACCGATGGCGCCGGAGATCCCGCTGGACCGCCAGCGCCCGGCGGAGGAGGTCTTCTCACGCCACGTTGCGGACACGCTGCGCCGGATCGAGGCCGAGCGGACCGCCGCCGAATAGGTCGGCGGGAAAGGCTTGGGCCGCCCCGCGCAGTGACGCCAAGGCGCGGCCCAGGTCCCAGGCCAGCCGACCCAGCGCGACGAGTTCGCGGGGGTCGGCGGCCAGCCGCGCCAGCACGGCGCCGGGCGCCATGCGCCCCGCCCCGTCCAGCCCGGCCAACGCCGCCGCGGGCAGCGCCCGCCACGCCGGGTCGGCGACCGCGCGCAGCACGGCGAAGGGCCGCCCCCATGCTTGGCAGGCCCGCGCGACGGCAAGGCTTTCCAGATCGACCGCCGCGGCACCGGTCAGAGCGCGCAGCCGCGCCTTGTCTCCGACGGTCGCCGCGGGGATCCGCGCCCCCGCCACCATGCCGGAATGGGCCTGCGGCAAGGCGTCGTGCAGGCGATTCTGCCAGGGCTGGCAGGTTTCATGGACGGTACCGTCCTCATCGACGACAGCCGTCGCTACAACCAGCGAGCCGGGCCGCAGGTCGGGCGCCAAACCACCGGCGATGCCGAAGCTGATGATTCCGCAGGTTCCGCCTTCCAACAGCCGATGCGCGGCCTCCGCGGCGGCGGCGTCCCCCGTGGCGCAGGCGACGGGCAACCCGCTGCGCCGGGCGATACGGGCCTCCAACGCCATGCCGGTGAGGATCGCGGCGGCCATCACGCCTCCTTATGGCGATATCCAGTAACGCAGCGTCAACGCCGTTTCCACGCCATTCTCCCCCACCGTCACGGCGGCGTCGCGGAAACTCGGCGGCGCCAGGAGCACCGGGGCGTCGTTGCCGAAGCCGAAGCCCTCCCGCGGCACGCCAAGAAGGTTGCGGTCCAACTGACCGTTGCCGTTCTCGTCGTGATAGACGCGCAACGCGTAGATCCCCGGCGGCACGTCGGGCACGGCGATGCGCACCGACCCCTCCGCCGCCGGGGC
This sequence comes from Azospirillum brasilense, assembly GCF_022023855.1. Classification (NCBI taxonomy): domain Bacteria; kingdom Pseudomonadati; phylum Pseudomonadota; class Alphaproteobacteria; order Rhodospirillales; family Azospirillaceae; genus Azospirillum; species Azospirillum brasilense. The sequence goes on along the minus strand of NZ_CP059450.1, from coordinate 1,972,603 downwards.
GGTGACCCGGAAGGCGCAACGCCCCGCCGGGTAGGCCGCCTCCTCGCAGACGGCGAGGACGATCTGCCCGTCGCCGTTGCGCACGCCCTGAACGGTCACGGTCAGCGCCGCTGCCAAGACCGCCGCTCCTCCTCTCACGCCCGCCCCATCACACCCTGAAGGCGCGGTAGCGGGCCAGCGCCCACAGTGGGAAGCTCGCCGCGTAGCCGTGGTACTTCAGATAGAAGACGCGCGGGAAACCCACGGCGGTGAAGGGTTCCTCGCTCCACAGCCCTTCGGCGTCGCGGGCCGACAGCAGATAATCCACGCCGCGGTCGACCGCCGGGTGGTTGCCCTTGCCGGCGGCCATCAGCCCGAGCAGCGCCCAGGCGGTCTGCGAGGCGGTGGAGACCGGCCCCTCGCCACGCGGGTTGCCGGCCCAATAGCTGGCCCCGTCCTCGCCCCAGCCGCCGTCCGCGCGCTGGTGCGCCAGCAGCCACTGCGCGGCGCGCTGCACGGCCGGTGCGGCGTGCGGCACCCCGGCGGCGTTCAGCGCCTCCAGCGCCGACCAGGTGCCGTAGACGTAGTTGGTGCCCCAGCGCCCGAACCAGGAGCCGTCGCTCTCCTGCTCGCGCTCCAGGAAGGTCAGGCCGCGGCGGGTCGGTACGGTGTCGCGCCCCTCGCCCAGCCGGGCCAGCATCATGACGCAGCGGGCGGTCACGTCGGAGGTCGGCGGGTCGAGCAAGGCGCCATGGTCGGCGAAAGGGATGTGATTGAGGAAATCGTGCTGATTCTCGGCGTCGAAGGCGCCCCAGCCGCCGTTGCGGCTCTGCATGCCGACGATCCAGTCCCGCGCGCGGCGGATCGGTTCGCCATAGCGCTCGGTGTCCAGCCGTTGCAGGGCCATCACCACCATGGCGGTGTCGTCGGTGTCCGGGTAATGGGCGTTGTTGTACTGGAAGGCCCAGCCGCCCGACGCCAGCCCCGGCCGCTGCCACGCCCAGTCGCCCTCGACATCCAGGATCTGCCGGTCGATCAGCCAGTCCGCCCCGCGCCGGGCCGCGGCGCGGGCCAACGGGTTTCCGGTTTCCAACAAGGCGTTGCAGATGATCGCGGTGTCCCAGACCGGCGACAGGCAGGGCTGGCAATAGACCCGCCCCGGCTGCCGCACCACCAGCCCACGCAGCGCGCGGCGCGCCGTCGCCGCGTCGGGATGATCGGGCGGCATGCCCAGGCAATGGAACATCAGCACCGCGTTGACCATCGCCGGGAAGATGGCGCCCAGCCCGTCCTCTCCGTTCAGCCGCTCGGTCACGAAACGCACCGCGCGGTCGATGGCCGTCTGGCGCCCGTTGGCGGGCAGGCGCGGCTCCACCGCGTGCAGGGCGGCGTCGAGCGCGCGGAACAGAGTGGCCCAGCCACCGCGGCTGTTGTTGCTGTGCCAGTTGCGCACGCGCTCCGGCGGCTCGGTGAACAGTTCCGCGATGCCGATGCCGCGCGGGTTGCGGGCTCGCAGCCGGTGCGCCATGACGACCAGAAGCGGGACCACCACCGTCCGCGACCAGTAGGAGATGCGGGAAATGTGGAAGGGCGACCAGGGCGGCAGGTTCATCACCTCCACCGGCATCGCCGGCACCGCCCGCCAGGGGATTTGCCCGAACTGGGCCAGCAGGATCCGGGTGAAGACGTTGCAGCGCGCCGCGCCGCCGCGCGCCAGGATCGCCTCGCGGGCGCGGCGCATGTGCGGCGCGTCGGGGCTGTCCCCCGCGGCCTTCAGAGCGAAATAGGCCTTCACGCTGCAACTGATGTCCATGGCGCCGCCGAAGAACAGCGGCCAGCCGCCGTCCTTGCCCTGCCGCCCGCGGATGAAGGCGGCCAGACCGGCTTCCAGCTCCGGATCGATCTCGTCGAGGATGTGGTGCAGCAGCAGATATTCGGACGGGATGGTGGCGTCGGCCTCCAGCTCGAACACCCAATGGCCATCGGCCTGCTGGCGGCGGATCAGGGCGTCCGTGGCCTCGGCCACGGCGTCGCCCACGGCCTTGGCCGACGGCTCGGCCCGTTGGACCCGCAAGGTTGTGCTTGCGTTGTGGTCTTGCATCGGCGCTCCCGCTTTGCCCCGGTGTTCCCCATGGTGGAGGTATCAGGGTAATGAGGTGCCGCGCTTCGCCCATTGGTTGGAAGTAAGATACGGTAGCGTACGTTGGGTGCCAGAGGTTGTCCTGGCAGACTGCGTACGCTTCAAGGGGAGACGTACAGCGTGACAGAACGGCAAGGTGTCCTGAGCCGGATGGCGGACCTCGGCCGCAGCATGATCGGGGGCTTGGGCGCCCTGTCCTGCCGAAGGCCGCGGGTGACGTTGGCGGTCGGGGTCCTGTTGTCCGTCCTGGCCGGCTGGTATTCCGCCGAAAACCTGACGATGAGCACCAGCACGGCGGACATGATCTCGCCGGACACCGCCTTCCGCCAGCACACGGAGGAATACCGGCAGGCCTTTCCCTTCGCCGACGACCAGATTGTCGTGGTGGTGGACAGCCCGTCCCCCGATCAGTCGGACGCCGCCGCCGTACGTCTGGCGGAGCGCATGTCCGCCCGCAGCGAGGTGCTGTCGGCGGTGGAGGTGCCGTCCGCCGATCCGTACTTCCGCCAGTATGGCCTGCTCTTTCTCGACACGGAAAAATTGCAGGATCTGGCCACCCGTCTGGCCGGGGCGCAGGCGGCGCTGGGCGCGCTGAACGCCGCTCCCAACCTTCAGGGTCTGGCCGACCTGCTGGACCTGATCCTGACCCACGCGGACGAAGGGGCGCCGGCCACCCCCGCCAATCTTCTCGATCGGCTGGCGGTCAGCACGGCGACGGTGGCGGACGGTCGCCCCGTGCCGCTGTCCTGGACCGGGCTGGTGCAGGCCGCGGAAGAAGAGGACCGGGCAGCCAACCGCCGCTTCGTCCTGGCCCGGCCCATCCTCGACAACAGCTCCTTCGGGCGCGGGCGTCCCGCGGTCACCGCGGTGCACGAGGCCATCGGCGCGGTGATGGCGGAGCCGGTCGGGCAAGGGGTCGAGATGCGGGTCACCGGCGCCGTGCCGCTGCGCCAGACGGAGTTGGACACGGTCGCCAACAGCGCCGGTCTCGCCACCATCCTGTCCTTCATCCTGGTTTCGGCGGTGCTGATCGCCGGGATGCGGTCGGGGCGGCTGATCGCCTGCATCATGGTGGTCCTGCTGCTGGGCCTGACGCTGAGCGCCGGGGCGGCGGCATTGACCGTGGGGCGGCTGAACCTGATCTCCGTCACCTGCGCGGTGATGTTCTTCGGGTTGGGCGACGATTACGGCGGGCATCTCGGCCTGCGCTACCAGGAGGAGCTGCGCCGCGGCCTGCCGCCGCTGGCCGCCGCCATCGAGGCGGTGCGGGCGGTCGGGCCGGCGCTGGTCCTCAGTACCCTGTGCGCCATCATCGGCTTCCTGTCCTTCGTGCCGACCGCCTATCTGGGACTGGCGGAGTTCGGCATCATCTCCGCCGTCGGCATGGTGGTGGCGCTGCTCATCAGCCTGACCCTTCTGCCCGCACTGATCGTCCTGCTGCGCCCCGGCCCCGGTGTCCCAGCGCCGGAGCGCGAGGACCGCGGCTTCGCCGGCTGGGTCACCCGCCACCACCGCGCGATCCTCGCCCTGGCCGGGGCAAGCGCCGTTCTGTCCATGGCGGCGCTGCCGCTGGTGCGGCTGGACGTCAACCCGCTGAACCTGCAGGACGAGCGGACGGAGGCCGTCGCCACCTACCGCGATCTCGCCACCACCCCGCGCACCTCACCCTATTCCGTCAACATCCTGACGCCGGACCTCGCGGCGGCGCAGGCGCTGGCCGACCGGCTGCGCCCCCTGCCGGAGACGGGCGGCGTGCGCACCTTCGCCAGCTTCATCCCCAAGGACCAGGAGGCCAAGCTGCCGATCCTGGCGGACATGTCGCTGCTGGTCGGCCCCAGCCTCGCCGCACCCGCCACCCCGGCGGCGCTGGACCAAGGTGGGCTGGAGCGCGCCTTCGCCATGCTGAAGACGGTGCTGGGCGGCTATCGGACGGACAAGGGCGACGGACCGCCCGAGTTGCGCGCCGCCGTGCAGCGCTTTGACGGCGCGCTGGCCCGCATCCAGCCGGGGCAGCTCGCCACGCTCGACGCCGCGCTGACCGGGGGCGTGCCGCCGCTGCTCGACCGGCTGCGCGAGGGCATGGCGGTGGAGCAGCCGGTGACGGCCGCCGATGTGCCGGACATCCTGAAGGCCCGCTGGATCGCCGCGGACGGACGCGCCCGCGTCGAGGTGCTGCCCACCCACGACATCTCCGACAGCCGCGAAATGGCCGATTTCGCCGACGCGGTGCTGGCCGTGGCGCCCAACGCCACCGGCGCCCCGGTCACGGTGACGGAGGCGGCCAGGGTCGTCGGCTCCTCCTTTCTGGAGGCGACGGCGCTGACGCTGGTGCTGATGGTGCTTCTGCTGGTCGCCGTTCAGCGCTCGGTGACCGGGATGGTGCTGATCCTGGCGCCGCTGGTCCTGGCCGCCCTGTGGACCATGGCAACGGCCGGGCTGCTGGACATCCCCTTCAACTTCGCCAACGTCATCGTCATCCCGCTTCTGTTCGCGCTCGGCGTGTCGAGCAGCATCCACATGGTTTCGCGCGGGCAGGATCTGGTACGGGAAGGGGCGTCGGACAGCGCCTTCGGCATCGAGCTTCTGGTGACCAGCACGCCGCGCGCCGTCCTGGTCAGCACGCTGACCACCAGCACCGCCTTCGCCACGCTGGCGCTGTCCAATCACCGCGGGCTGTCCAGCATGGGGGTGCTGCTGGCGGTGTCGATCACCTACACGGTCATCTCGTCGCTGGTGGTTCTGCCGGCGCTGATGATCCTGTGGCACCGCTGGCGGCTGCGTCGCAGACCAGCAGTCCCGGCGCGGTGACCGAACCGACGATCAGCCGCCCATTCCACGAGAGGGCGACCGTGGCGGCCGAAAAGCGCCGTCCGTCCTCGTCCAGCAGGATCTCCGTCCCGGCGGGGCCAAGCGCCGCGACGCGGGTCGGTGCCGCAGCCCCGCCCGGCCAGCCGTAGCGGTGCAGCGCCAGCCGGAACGGCGACCTGTGCAGCGCCACCAGCAGGCGGCCGTCCGGGGCCATCGTCAGGTTGTCCGGCCCTCCGGGCAAGGCGATGCGCTCTGGCGGGGCCTGCGGATCGGACAGGCGGTAGACGAGCAGCACCTCCTCCCGTGTGGCGGCGACGGTCAGCCGGTCGTGGCTCGGGTCGGGCAGCAGGCCGTTGGCGAAGCCGATCCCGCCGATCAGGACGCGAGCGTCGTCGTTTTCCACCAGTCCGACGAAGCCGTGGCGCCCGCCGAAGACGTTGTCCTCGATCACGGCGCCCCAGCCGCAGCCGCCGTGGCTGCTGGTGAACAGGAAACGCTCACCATCGAGGAAGGCCACGTCGTTGGCCCGGCAGAGCAACGGGCTGGTGATGGTGCCTTGGTGGGTCAGGGTGGCGCCGTACAGGCGGTAACGCTCGACCGTCGCCGTCCCATTGTCGTGACGGCTGATGGCGAGCAGGGAGCGTGCGCCGTCCGGCTCGGCGCGGAGGTCGATGCCCGCTGGGCGCAGGCCGGTGGCGAGGGGGACGACGGCGATGGTCGGCGCGTCGAGGGATTGCAGGTTCAGCAGGTAGAGGCCGCCCACGGTTCCGGTCCGGCGGTCGTAGGCGGAGAGCACCGCCTGACCACGCGCGGCGTCGAGCGCCACGTCCTCGATGCCGATGACGGGGGCGTCGTCAGCGGTGACGGAGACGGTGCGGCAGGCGGCGTGGGCGGACTGGGTGAGGAGGGTGATGAGGAGGAAGGTCGTTGCCCCCACTCTCCCCACTTCGTGGGTCCCCTCCCTCCCCCGCTTCGCAGGGGAGGGCCAAATCACGCCACACCGGCCCCCCAGCGCGCGACGAAGGGCGCCCACTCGCGGTCCACACGCTCCCGCCCTTCGTCCGACAGGCGGTGGCGGTTCTTCGCGTAATCGCTCACAGCCCCCAGATACGCCTCGAAATTCGGCCGCGCCGCCGCGTAACCCGGCAACTCCAGCGTCTGGTAAAGCCGCTCCACCTCCTCCAGCGGCGCGCGCTCGAACCGTTCAAACGGCACCTCGGCGAAGCGGTTCGCCGGCAGGTCGGCCGTGTCATCGAGCAGCGCCTGCATGATGCGCGGGTAATGGTCCAGAACCACCCGCTCCACGTCGATGTGTTCATGCGGCTGAAGCGCCAGCCGTGCCAGCAGCGTGCGGTAGAAGCCGACCGTCGACACGAACACTGCCCGCGGGTCGCGGTGGATGTGGATGAAGCGCGCGTCGGGCCAGATCTCCCGCATCATGGCAACCCGCGCGCTGTAGACCGGGTTCTTCAGCAGGATGCAGCGCCCGCCCTGGGCGATCGACACCTTCTCCAGGAAATAGAGAAAGCGGCGCTTCCAGGCGTCCCGCTCCGCCGCCGTGCAGCCGTCGAAATAGAGGCCGCGCCGCAGGTTCTCGTCGAACCGCTCCGGAAAGTAGAGCCCGTGGTAGAAGGAGACCGGCGACATGTTCGCCAGCGCGATCTCGTCCTCCTGCGGGCTGTCGGCCTTGACCGGCACGTTGTCGATGTAGCGCCGCTCGGGCAGGGCGCGGGCCAGCAGCGGCCGCAGGACCGAGCCCAGCCCCAGCATGTCCCAGGGCAGCCCGACCGCGAAGGGGTCGATGATGCCGAATTGCGGGTCGCGGCTCAGCACGTTGTAGAGGTGGGTGGTGCCGCTGCGCCAATGGCCCAGGATGAAGACCGGCGGAGGCAAACCTGCGGACTTCCGGCGCCGCGCCGCCACCCACCCAGCCTCCGCCAGGGAGAAGGGCGCGCGGCCAAGGGCCGAAGCCAGCGCCGCCAGTGCCGTCGGCCAGCCGCGCCCCCGCGGCCCGCCGTTGCGCGTCAGCACGGTCAGCAGGGTGATGGCGTCGCAGCCATACAGCGGATGGTCCGGGATCGGCATCCATCCGCTTTCCCTCTTTGCTTGCCCACCCATCCGGACATCTCCCTTCGACAGCGCCGCTCAGGAGGATAGACCGGGCCGGACTCTGTTACATCCCACACGGACGGTTGAATCCGCCTGCCCCGAACGGGCAGATTTTCTATCGACTCTTGCCGGAACAGGACGGGGCGCACCGCGATGACTGGGTCTTTCTCACGCCGAACATGGATGCGCGCCGCGCTCGCGCTGGCCGTCCTGGCGGCTGGCCTGCTGCCGGTCCCCGCCGTGGCGCAGCAAGCCCCCGGCACCACGCCGGGCGCCCGCGCCACGGTGGCGCGGCTGAACGAGGCCATCCTGTCCCTGATGCGGGAGGCCGCGGGACGGGAGCCGGCGCGGGCGCGCCTTCAGCGCTTCCTGCCGGTGATGCTCGACACCTTCGATCTGGAAGCGGCGCTCCGCGTCGCCGCCGCTCCCTATTTCGACCAGTCGGCGGAGCCGGAAAAGCGGCAGGCGCTGGACGCCTTCGCCCGGCGCAGCGCCGCCCAGTATGTGGACCGCTTCGACAGCTACGACGGGCAACGGCTCGAGATCGTCGGCGAGCGGCCCGCCCCG
>NZ_CP059450.1:1475000-1660000 GCF_022023855.1 Azospirillum brasilense | reverse complement strand
AGCGCAAGATCCTTGGCGGCAACCAGCACGCGCTGCCGGTGGACGTCTTCCCGGAGGACGCGGTTTATGTGGCGCTGGGGCACCTGCACCGGGCGCAGGCGGTGGGGACGCGCGAATCGGTGCGCTACAGCGGCTCCCCCCTTCCGCTGGCGGTGGACGAGGAGCCCTACCCGCATCAGGTGCTGCTGGCCGACTTCGCGGAGGGACGGCTGGCCAATGTCGAATCGCTGCGGGTGCCTCGCTTCGTCGCCATCCGGCGCATCCCCGGCGGCGGGCGGTTTGCGGCGCCGGAGGACGCCTTGGCGGCGCTGGCCGCGCTGGAGCTGGAGCTGGAGCTGGACGAGGCTCTGCCACGCGAGTGCTGGCCCTATGTCGAGGTCTCCGTGGAATTGCCGACGCCCCGCCCCGCCCTGCGCGAGGAGGTGGTCGCGGCGCTGGCCGGACGCCCGGCGCGACTGGTCAAGCTGGCCCTCCGGCTGACCGGCAGCGGCGAGGCGCTGGCCGAATCGGTGCCTCTGGCCGATCTGGCGGATCTCGCGCCGGAGGACGTGTTCCTGCGGCTCTACCGCCGCCATCACGAGGGCGAACCGGAACCGGCGTTGCTCGCCGCCTTTCACGAGTTGGTCGCGACCGTCCAGGAGGGTGCGTGATGCGGATTCTGGCGGTTCGCGGCGGCAATCTGGCCAGCCTGGACGGGACCTTCGCGGTGGAGCTGGCCGGCGGGCCGCTGCGCCACGCCGGCCTGTTCGCCATTACCGGCCCGACCGGGGCGGGTAAGAGCACCATCCTGGACGCGCTGTGCCTCGCCCTGTTCGACCGTATGCCCCGGCTGCCGGACGGGCGCGGCGTGGCACTGGGCGCCAGCGGCGACACTGACGCCATCAGCACCACCGACGTGCGCAGCGTCCTGCGTCGCGGCGCCGGGTCCGGCTGGGCCGAGGTGGATTTCGCGGGGATCGACGGCGCCGCCTACCGGGCGCGCTGGGAGCTGCGGCGGGCGCGGCAGAACGCGCGCGGCCAGTTGCAGAAGCAGACGATGAGCCTGACCGCGCTTGCGGACGGCAAGCGGCTGGGCGACGGCAAGACCAGCGTGCTGGACGAAATTTCCACCCGGCTGGGGCTGAGCTTCGAGCAGTTCCGCCGTGCCGTCCTGCTGGCCCAGGGTGATTTCGCCAATTTCCTAAAGGCTCCGGCGATGGAGCGCTCCGCCCTGCTGGAGCTGCTGACCGGCACCGAGATCTATTCCCGCATCTCCGTCGCAGCGCACGAGCGCTCCCGGGAGGAGCAGCGGGCCCTGGAGGCGCTGGAGGCGCAATGCGCGGGCATCGGCGTGCTGACCGACGATGAGCGCGCCGTCCTGGACACCGAGGCCGGAGCGGCGGCCGAGGCGGTCCAGCGGGAGGAAACGGCGTTCGAGCAGGCCCGCGCCGCCGTCGCCTGGCATGAGCAGGACGCCCGGCTGGCCAAGGCGGAAGCCGACGCCGCCGCGGCGAGCGCACGGGCCGAAGCGGTTTGGCAGGAGGCCGGGGCGCGGCGGGAGGAGGCTGCGCTGCTGCGCCGTCTCCAGCCCTTGCGGGTGCGGTTGAGCGAGGCGGACCGCTGCGCCACGGCAGCGGCGGAGGCCGGGGAGGCGCTGGCCCGCGCCCACGCCGCGGTGACGGAGGCGCAGGACCGGCTGGTCCAGGCCGAGGCCCGTCATCGCGAGGTGCGCGCCGCCTACGAGACGGCCCGCGGCGCCATAGACGACGCCGAGCCGGAGCTGGAGCGGGCCGCCGCGCTGGACGCCGAAATCGCCGCGCTGGCCGGTCAACAGACCGGTGCGCTCGCCGACGCCGCAACGGCGGACGCGGACTCCAAGAGAATTGGGGAGAGCTGGAGCGCCACCCGGACGGCACTGGAACAGGCCCGCACCGATGCGGCGGAGCGGGAGGGCTGGCTGGCCGGACAGACGGCGCTGCTGCCGGTGGCCGACCAGTGGGCGCGCTGGGACGCGCTGCTGCTGCGCCTCCGCGACTCGGCAAGGGTGGTGCGGGAGGCGGAGGCGGAGGCCGGCCGTGCCGCCACGGAGGCCATGGCTCACGAGGCGGAGCTGGCCCACCTGTCCGCCGTCCGGCGGGACGCCGAAGCACAGCGGGACGCGGCCGAGCGGACGCTGTCCGCGCTGAAGGCCGAGGCGGTGGAGTCGCTGGACGCCCTGCGCGGGCGCCGCACGGCGCTGGCGGAACGGCGCGATGGGCTGGCGGCCTTGGCCCAGCTGGCGGAGCGGGCCGCACGGCTGGCGGCGGACGTCGCGGAGGCCGAAGCGGAACGGGAGCAGCGGCACACGGCCGCAGCGGACGGGGAGGCCCATGCGGCAGCGGCGAAAGCGCGGCTGGACCAGCGCCGGGCGGCGTTGGAGGAAGCGGACGCCACCCTGCACCGCTTGCGCCTCGCCCGCAGCGAGGATGTGGCATCGCTGCGCGCTCAATTGACGGAGGGCGAGGCCTGCCCGGTCTGCGGCGCCACGGAGCATCCCTGGGGAGCCGGGCACACCCCGCTCGACCGGCTGGCGGAGGATCAGGAACGCCACGTCGCCACCCTGCGCGCCGAGGTGACTGGGCTGGCCACGGAACAAGGCGCCCACACCGCCGCGGCGAAGGCGGCGCGCGAGCGGGCCGCGGCCCTGGATGGACGGCTGGCCGCCCTGGCGGTAGAGCGGGCGACCGCGGTGGAACGCTGGGCGCAGCGGGCACCGACCTTCGGACTGCCCACCGAACCGGATGCGGAGACCGTCACCCGGCGGCTGGTCGACGTGGACGCGGAATTGGCGGAGGCCGGACGGGCCGAGGCCAGGGCGCTGGACCACAAGGCGAGGATCGACGCCGCGGTGCAGACCTGCCGGGAGCGGGACGCGGCGCTGACCGAGGTGGAGCGGGCGATCGAGGCGCGGACCCGTCAGCGCGACGCCGCCCGCCACGCCGAATCCCTGGCCGTGGCGCGGCGCGATCAGACGGTGGACACGCGGGCCGCGGCACGGACGGAACTGGCCCAGCCCTTCGCCGGGCTGACCGGCTGGGACAAGGCACTGGACAGCGACCCCGACGGATTCCGCAAGAGCGTCGGCGGGCGGGTCGCCGAGGTTCTGCGCCAGCGCGAGGGATTGGCCCAGGCACTGCGCAACGTCGAGGCCCTGGAACGGCAGGCCGGCGCCAAGGCGGCGGAGCTGGAGGGGGCGCGGCAGGCCGAACAGGCGGCGCGGCGGAGGTGCGAGGGGTTGGCCGCCGCGCTGGAGGATCGGCGCGCGGCACGGACGTCCCTGTTGGACGGACGGGCGGTGACCGCGGTGAAGAAGGAGCTGACCGAGGCCTGCCGGCGAACCGAGGCCCTGGTCGAACAGGCCACCGTCGCCCGGCAGGACGCGGCGGCCCGCCTGTCGGGGGCGGAGCAGACCGTCGCCACGCCGCCGAGGCGGAGGCCGCGGTCGACGCCCTGGCCGCCGTGGCGGAACGCTGCGGCGTGACCGTGGAGGCGGCACGCGCCCATCTGGTCCGGGACGAGGACTGGCTGGCCGGGGAGGAGCGGGCGCTGGCCGCTCTCGAGTCGGCGCGGCGCGAGGACGCGCTTGTGGCGGCCGAACGGACGCGGCTGCGGCAGGAGCACCACGACGCCGGACGTCCCGCCCTCGGCGCCGAGGAGGCCGGCGAGGCCGTGGCCGAGACGGGCCGGCGCCTTCAGGAGGCCCGCGGCCGGCTGGGCGAGGCCCAGGCCCGGCTGCGCGCCGACACGGAGAACCGCAGCCGCCTCGCCGCCGTGCTCGACCGGGTGAAGGCGCAGCGCAAGGCGCAGGAGCTGTGGGCGACCATGGCGCAGCTCATCGGCTCCGCCGATGGGCGGAAGCTGCGCAACTTCGCCCAGAGCCTCAGCCTCGATCTGCTTCTGGTCCAGGCGAACCGCTATCTGGCGGATCTCGCCCGCCGCTACCGGCTGGAACGGGTTGGCGGGGCCGACCTGGAGATCCAGGTGGTGGACGGCGAAATGGGCGACGAGCGGCGCGGCGTGCACAGCCTGTCCGGCGGCGAAATGTTCCTGGTGTCGCTGGCCCTGGCGCTCGGCCTGTCGGCCATGGCGGGGGGCAGCGGCGGTGGCGGAATCGGCACGCTGTTCATCGACGAGGGGTTCGGCACGCTGGACCCCGGCAGCCTGGATCTGGCGCTGTCCTGCCTGGAGGCGCTTCAGGCCACCGGCCGGCAGGTGGGCGTCATCAGCCACGTCCCGGCGCTGGTGGAGCGGATCGGCGTGCAGGTGCGCGTCACCCCGCAGGGGGGAGGGCGCAGCGCCGTGACAGTGACCCGCGGGACGCTGGCCGTGCCATCGCCGGACACCGCGGCGGAGCGGGAACTGCTGCTGCCGTTGTAGGGTGCTCCAGGCCGCGTGGGGTCATCGCGGGACCGTCAAGGAGACACGGGGGCGCGCCCTCCTTCGTGTCTCTCCGTGCCTGCGTGATAAAAGAGCCGTCAGGCCAGACGGAAGGCCAGATAGCTGTCGGCGCCGACCTGCCCCGGCATGGTGATGACCGCGCCGACCGATTTTCCGGTGAAGGTGATGCTGCCGTCGATGGTGCCGTTGCCGTCGAAGTCGATGCGCACCGTGGCGCCCTCGGACCCCTTGGCGCCCTTCATCGCCTCCCAGGTGAGTTTCGACACGCCCTCCTTCCAACCCCAGGCGGTCGTCCATTCGCCCGCCTCGAAGTCGGTGATGGTGGACCAAGTCACCCCGGTGCCCCGCCCGTCCAGGAAGAAGGTGTCGTTGCCCGCCCCACCGGTCAGGAAGTTGGAGCCGGTGCCGCCGTCCAGAACGTCATCACCGCCCTTCCCATCCGCCGCATCGTCGCCGGCACCCAGGTTCATGAAATCGCCAAGCTCGCTGCCGATCACCGCCTCGATGGATTTGGTGCCCAGATACACGTTCTTCAGCGTGGTCAGCGGACCGACATAAATGTCCATCTGGACTTCCCAGCCGGACACGCCGTCGCTCACGAAGGCCCGCCGCAGCGAGTCGGCGGCCGGCTGGCTGGCGGAGGAGATGTACGAGTCGTTGGCGGACAGGGCGTCCCTCAGCCAATAGGCGTGACCGCCAAGCGCCGTGGCGCCGATGGCGGTCGACACGACGCCGACGGCGAAGACACCGCTTCCGGCGCTGTAGTAGATCGGACCGCCGGAGTTTCCGGGATTGATCTCCAGATCCGCATTCAAATAATAGACCGTATCGACGCCTGACCGGCGGATGGTGCCGCTGTCGAAGACTTCGTACCGTCCGTATTTGGTGGGATAGCCCAGGACATTGGCCGACCCGCCGCTGTAGTTCCAATCGATTCCGAAATAGCCGTAAGTATCGCCGATCGGTTGGGACAGGGTCAGCAGGGCGACGTCGATCTCCGACCCGCTCTGGGTGGTCCGGTAGAAATCGCCGGCGATGAGCCGGCCGTCCGAATCCGGGTCGAAATTGGTGAAGAACTGTGATTTGGCAACGCCGTAGGCGACGTTGTCCGTTTTGCCGGGATTGTAGGACGGGTAGATCTTCAGGCTGCTCGGCTTGCCACCGAGCGCGGCGTTGTAAACGACGTGGGACGCGGTGACGACGTCGTTGCGACCAACCAGAAAGCCCGAGCCGACGTAGGTCCGGTTTCCCCAGCTGGCCTCGATGGAGACCACGGCGCGCGCCGGATACTGATCGTCGTCGACCCTGTAGGACATTGGAAGCGGTCCTTCTGCTGCATCCAGAACCGCGCCGGATGGTTGCGACCGACCCACAATGTCACGCCTTAAAGGCGCTTTTCAACAACGCGCCGCACGCTCTGAGCTGTTTCACCCACAGCGCTCAACCGCCCGCCCGTCAGCCGCGGACGGGCCGCAGGACGAGATGCTTGTTCGACGGCACGGCCGGTGCCGAGGGTCGCAGGACGAGCCCCTTGGAGGTCGGCTCGATGTTCGCATCGGGATAGACGGCCATGACGTCCTTCAGCGCTTCCTTCAGGCGGAAGGCCAGGACGCGGTGCTCGCTGACCGAGCCGAAATGCTGCGACAGGGCGTGCCAGGGGACCACCGTCTGCTTGTCCAGCCGGTGCAGGCGGTGAACCAGCCAGACATAGGCGTCGAGCGCCAGGGCGGAGTTCTTCAGCTTGGCGATGGCGTGCTCGTCGAGCGGGACCGCGTGTTCCATCAGATGCTCGAAGAAGCTCTGGGTCAGGCGGACGAAGCGCACCCACTCGCCGCCGGTGCGGAACAGGTCGGGCGTGTCCTCCTCGTCCCGCCACAGCTTGATGCCGTCGATCAGGCGCTGGTCGGAGATCTCCGCCGTCGAGGGGCCGGTGGTGGTGCGCAGGGTGAACTCGCTACGGGCGATCCGCAGCACCTGCTCGCGCACCGGCTTGTAGTTGCCGCGCTCGCCGCCCGTCGGGGCCAGCCCAAGACGGCGCAGCCAGGCGCTCATGCTCGGCCCCAGATCGACGTGGGCGCTGCGCGTCTTGCGGGCCTCGGTCTGCAGGTAGATCATGATCAGGCGCGCCTTGGCGCCGTAGGGAACGCCGACGTCCAGGACCGTGCCGTCGCGCAGCGGCAGGATGCCGGGACGGACGACGAGCTGGTACTTGCCGTTGTTGCGCACCCAGGGGGCGGTCTCGTCCTTGGGTTTGCGGTGCGGCAGCGAGGCTTGGCAGAAGCCGGCGTGGAGATAGCCGATCGCGTCCATCTCGTTGGACAGCGCTTCATGGGCCATCATCACACGGCGGCGCTCCTTGGGGTCTTCGGTGCGGGCAAGAACCGCCTCGAATCCCTCCAGGGTAAGCTGCTCGTGGATTTTCGCCATGGGACCCCTCCGGCCTCGTTCGGTCACGTTCCTGTCATTTCAGAAAACACAAAATGTGGTGGCTGTGAAGCGCGTCCATCCCACGAATCGCTGAAGTTGCAACGGAAGCTGCAGATTCCGACTCAACTTCAGCGAAGCGGCCGTTTGCGAACCCGGCCGTCCCCTCCCCTGCCGGCAACCGCCGAGCCAACGTTTCAAAATCAGCGTCGCCAACGGAGCGTCCGGGGCCGGAAAGCCGCTTGTCCACAGCCGGACAGGCTTGTCCACGCTGAGTTGGAATCGCAGCGGGCAAAACCGGCCGGATCGGCTCGCTGACTCCGCAACGGCGGGCACGCCGAAGTCGCAACGGGGACTCGCTCATCCACGCTGAAGACGAGTCACGAAAGGCGGTTATCCACGCTGAACTCGCAACCATGTCCTATATGAGTCCCTATAGGATTCTCCGGTTAGACCGGTTGCGCGGGTGCTGGCGCGACCCCCTTCGCTGAAAACGCAACGCCGGAGGGGTCGGAGAATCGCCAACCGGGCATTCGAGGGTGATCAGGACCCCTATCCTCCACCAGAACGAGCATTCCACTTGGTCAGGGATTCCAGGCCAGGACCGTCAACTGTCAACCGGACCCGACGCTGAATTTGATACAAAGGCGACTCGGCTCCAACGCTGAATTGGTAACATTCGACTCGGAAACCCAAGGCTTTCCGGGGCTTAGCCGACTCGGCGAGTCTCGCGCAGATCTTGCAACGCCGACGCAAACCCACGAATCGGCATACGACGCTGAATTTGAAACGACAGACTCCAAGCGATTCAAGGGCCGAATCGAAGCCACACCCCGCCACCAACGCTGAATTGGTAACGCTTCGGAAAATGGGCTTGACGGGGTCCGGATCGATTCGCCTCCGGAATGGTTTTCCGCCGTTCGCAGCGACCGGCAAAAGTCGTCGAATTCTATGACCATAGTCCCATACGACGTCGCATGACCCCCGCTCCCGTCGCCATTTGACGCAATTCGATGCGCTCCGGCTTGACCAGTTGCGTCACATTTTGCAAGAAAGGACCTCACACAGGGAAAGCCGGAGGCCCGATGAACGGGGAAGAACTGCGCGCCATCCGCGAACGGCGTGCCGAGGATCAGTTGAGCTTCGCGACATGGCTCAACGGTGCACTGAACCGCCGCTACGACCGCTCGCGGATCAGCCGGTGGGAAAGCGGTGCGGAGCGCATCCCCCAGCAGGTCGCCGGATTCCTCGCTGGCCAGGGCGGGATGGCCGCCGTGCCGCAAAACGCCGGGGTGCCCAAGATGCAGCGCGCCGTGGTGGCCGTGGCCAATCAGAAGGGCGGCGTCGGCAAGACGACGACAGCGGTCAACCTCTCCTACGCGCTGTCCACGCTGGGCCTGAAGGTGATGCTTCTCGACAGCGATCCCCAGGGCAACGCCACCGTCCATATGGGGCTCGACCCCGGCGAGATCGAAACCCAGCGCAAGGGCATCTATAATGTGGTGCGCGGCGGCGCGTCCTTCGACAGCATCCTCCAGCCGGTGTGCGGCGGCGCCGTCATGCTCGCCCCCTCCAGCATCGGGCTGGCCGCGGCGGAGACGGAGCTGGTGGCGGAGCCGGACAACTCCCTGGTCCTCAAGGAGAAGCTGGCTGAGGTGCGGAACCGTTACGACGTCATCGTGATCGACTGCCCGCCCAACCTCGGTCTTCTCACCATCAACGCGCTGGCGGCCAGCGATCTGGTGCTGATTCCCGTGCAGACGGAGGTGTTCGCCGGGCTCGGCGTGCCGCTGTTGCTGGAAACCATCGCCAAGATCCGCCGCCGCTCGAACCCGTCGCTGAACATCTTCGGCATCCTGCCGACCATGTTCTCGTCGCGCTTGACGCAAGATCAGGCCAGCCTGCGCGAGATCCAGGAGCATTACGAGGGGCGCACCCGCGTCCTGAACGCGGTGCCGCGCGCCACCCTGTTCGCCCAGGCGTCGGGCGCCGGCCGCCCGGCCATCGAGGCCGATCCGAATTCCAACAGCGTCCAGGCCTACGGCGAACTGGCGCGTGAACTGGCCGCCCACCTCCAGACTGCGGAAGACGCCCATGTCTCGTAAACTCGAACGGACCAGCACCCGCATTTTCGACAAGGCGGCGCAGCGCGGCGGGGACGCGCTGTTCGGGCTCTCCGCCGACTTCCCGCGGCTGATCGAGGTCGATCTCGACCGGGTGCACCCCAATCCCGACCAGCCACGCCGCCATTTCGACGACCAGTCGCTGCAGGAACTGGCCAACTCCATCGCCCGCCATGGGCTGAAGCAGCCGGTTCTCGTGCAGGATCTCGGCGACGGCGACTACCGGCTGATCGCCGGTGAGCGGCGCCTGCGCGCCTGCGGGCTGGCCGGCCGCCAGACCATCTTCGCCATCGTCACCGACGGCGATCCGGACGAGCTGGCGCTGATCGAAAACATCCAGCGCGTCGACCTCGACGCCATGGAACTGGCCCGAGCCTTCGCCCGGCTGATCGAGCGGCACGACTACACGCACGAGGCGCTGGGGCAGGTCATCGGGCGCAGCCAGGCGGAGGTGACGCGCACCCTGTCGCTGCTGCGTCTGCCGGCCGATATCGTCGCTGAATTTGAAACGCGCCACCGCTCCGTCCCGAAAAGCATCCTGACGGAGATCGCCGCGGTGGACGATCCGATCCTGCAGAGAAAGCTGTGGGACACCATCAAGGACGGTGGCACCGTCAAGGCGTTGCGCGAGGCGAAGCGCGCCCAGATGGGCGGCGGCGAGCCGGATTCCGTGGCGGCGGCGAAGGTTCAGCCCGCCCCGGCGGTGCGCTTCGTCTCCGCCGTCCAGCGGATCGCCAAGGACTTCTCCGCCGTCGACGCCGGGGAGCTGCGGGCGCACCGCAAGCAGCTCAGCGAGGCGCAATGGCAGGAGTTGCGCCGCCTCCACGCCCTTCTTGATGAGCTGCTGGCCTGACCGTCAGCAACGCTGAATTTGTAACGGGCACCCGCTGACGTCAGCGGCGGGTGTCAACTTCAGCGTCGATGACCCGTCTGACCTCGCAGAACCAGCGCAGCTTTTCCGCGAAGGGCAGGCGGGCGAGGCCGCTGGGCGACGGCAGTACGACATCCACCGGACCATTGAACAGGCTGTCCGGCTGCACGCCCCAGTCGGCCCGGTCGCGATCCGCGGCGGCGAGATAGACACCCTTCCCCGTGTAGGCGATCACCCGCGGCCGGATTTCCGCGATCAGCGCGCGCAGCCGCGGCACGCCGCCGCGCAGCTCCGCCCGGCTGAGATCGGCGGCGCCCGGCGTCGCCCGCGCCACGAGGTTGGTGGAGCCCAGCCCGAACTCCGGCAACAGCCGGTCCTCCTCCGGGCGCAGCAGGCGCGGCGTCAGGCCGGCCTCCGCCAGCAGTTTCCAGAACTGGTTGCCCCGCCCCGCGTAGTTGTGGCCGAGCTGGCCGGAGCGCGTTCCGGGGTTGAAGCCGACGAACAAAGCGTTCAGGCCGGGGGCGATGATGTCGGGGATCGGGCCTTCGGAATCGGTCATATTGCGTCAACAGTGTATAACGGCGTCCAGCAACGCTGAATTTGAAACGCCCCTACTCCGCCGTCCGCCATTCGGCGAGAATCACCGGGGCGGCGAAGCCGGCGAGGATGGCCGCCAGCGTCACGAACAGCATGGCGCCCCAGGCGCTGTAGCCCAGCACCCCCAGCACGCCGCCCAGGAAGAAGGAGCCGACGGTCGGCAGATGCGTCTTCAGCTTGTCGAGCGTCACCCGAACGCGATCCCGGCCGTTGCGGTGATAGAGATCGTCGATCAAGTTGCCCAGCTCGATCCCGATGTCGGTGATCATGCCGGTGACGTGGGTGGTGCGGACGCGGGCGTTGGAGATGCGCGTGACGATGGCGTTCTGCAACCCCATCAGGAAGCTCAACCCCATGACCAGCGCGGCGCCGCGAAGCTCGTGCAGCCAGACGTCGGCGGCGCCGAGCCCGGCGAGCAGCAGGGCTTCGAGGCAGACGCTGTAGGCGTAGATCGCCGACAGTCCGCGGCGCTGCCCGGCGTTGATGAGCATCGCCGACACCATCGCCCCGGCGATGAAGGTCGCCACGATCGCCAGCGCCATGCCGAAGGCGCCCATCTCGCCCAGCGCCAGATGATCGGCCATGGTCGAGACGGTGCCGGTCATGTGCGAGGAATAGAGGCCGGCGGCGTAGAAGCCCGCGGCATTGACGGCGCCGGCGATGCCCGCCAGCGACCAGGCCAGACTGCGGTCCGCCGACACGCCACGATGTTCACCCTGCCGGACCAGCATGCCCTACCCCCTGAACCAAACGGGGCGCCATCATAGTGGCGACCGCATGCGTCGGGGACCCGCTGGTTTGTGGGGTCATCAATGCGTTCCCGCACCGACCGGCATGGTCTTGACGACATCGAGGAACGCCCGCAGGGCCGGAGGCACGGCGCGGTGCCCGGGATAATAAACCGCCGCCCGCTCCGGCTTGTGCATCCAGCCGGGCAGGACGGTTCGCAACCGCCCGTCCGCAAGAGCGGCTTCGGCGGCCCAACTCACCACATAGGCGATTCCCAATCCATGCGCGGCGGCGTCCGCCATCAACTCCTCGTCGTCGAGAACCACCGGTCCGTTTGTGTCGACCGTCAATTCCTGCCCGGCCCGCTCGAACTCCCACCGGTACAGCCGCCCGCCCGGCAGGCGGTGGCCGATGCAGCGATGGTGCTGGAGTTCGTCCGGCGTCATCGGCTCCCCGGCGCGGTCGAGATAGGCGGGAGAGGCGACGCAGACGAAGCCGATCGGGTCCGGGAAGGGCACCGCGATCATGTCCTTCGGGATGGAGTCGATCAGGCGGACGCCGGCGTCGAAGCCGCCGGACACGATGTCGATCAGCCGCCCTTCGACGACCAGATCCACCGTCACGTCGGGATATCGTTCGACCATGCGCGGGAGGACGTTGCGGACGAGGGCCGCGGCGGCCACGCGCGGCGCGTTGATCCGGACCCGGCCGGCCACGTTGCCCCGAAAAGCAGAGGCGACGTCCAGCGCTTCGTCCAACGATGCCAGGGCAATCTGCAGGCGGCCGAGCAGTTCAAGCCCCGCTTCGGTCGGCGAAACGCTGCGGGTCGTGCGGTTGAGGAGGCGCACGCCCAGCCGATCCTCAAGACCCCGCATCGCGTGGCTCAGCGTGGATGGCGCCGTTCCCAGCTCGTCCGCCGCGCGACGAAAGCTGCGGTGGGTGGCGACGGCCACGAAGGCGCTGAGGTCGTTCAGGGAGGGGCGCGTCATTGATGGCGATTTTGCATCAACCTGTGCCGATTTCAACGTCTAATCGCGCACCTGTTCGGCTGCTATCTCCTGCTCCAAGTCCAATCCGAACGGGAGACACCGATGTCCAAGCGCGACGCCATCTTTCCTGCCGGCCGGCAGGCGCTCTACGAAATCCATCGCTACTCCGCGGCCATCCGATCCGGCGATCTGATCTTCATCTCGGGGCAGGTCGGCGGACGCGAGGACGGTTCGCCCGAGCCTGACTTCGCGAAGCAGGTTCAACTGGCTTTCGACAACCTTCGCGAGGTTCTGAAAGCTGCCGGCGGCACGTTTGACGATATCGTGGACGTAACGACGTTCCACACCGATCCGGAGGCCCAGTTCGAGACCGTTCTGTCGGTCAAAGACCGGATGTTTCCGGAGAAGCCCTATCCCAACTGGACTGCCGTCGGCGTGACGTGGCTCGCCGGTTTCGACTTCGAGATCAAGGTGATCGCTCGGGTTCCACAAACCGTCTGAGCCGGCATTGGCGACGACGTCCTTCTCATCAGGTCATCCATCGTGCTCATTGGACGGCTTGTCGCGACTCGCAAGCTTTGGCATTGTTGTTGGGACACACCGTCACAAGGCCGCTCGAACATCGGCCTTCCAGTCTAGGAAGTGAAATATCTGTTCAGTATCATTTCCGCCTGAAGTCCTTGTTTTGAAACGCGTCAAAGCTCGATCTGGGCGGCGGTGATGACGCTTTGCGCGATGTCGGCGATGCGGCGGCCCTGCTTCATGGCCGCCTTGCGCAGGGCGTTGTAGGCCGCCTCCTCCGTTAGGGACTTCTGCTGCATCAGGATGCCCTTCGCCCGCTCGATCAGCTTGCGGTCGGCGAGCTGTGTGCGCGCCTCGTCGCGTTCGCGTTTCAGCGTTTCAAAAGCAGCGAATCTGGCCAGCGCGGTTTCCAGGATCGGCCGCACGCGGGCGGGATGCAACCCGTCCAGCACGAAGGCGGCGACCCCGGCCTCCGCCGCCTGCGCCGCCGCCCCTGGCGGGGCTTTGTCGGCGAAGAGGACGACGGCGCAGGCTCCCGACCGGGCCAGCCGGAAGACACCGTCCAACGCCGCTGGGGCCGATGTTTCCAAAACAGCGACGACCGCGTCCGGCGCCAGCGCGGCGAGGCGGGCTGGCAGGTCGGCGAGGCCATGGACCACGACGATCCGGTCGGCGACCCGGTCGCGGCCCCCCGCCCCGGCCAAGCCGTCCTCCACCGGCCGCGTGGCGTCGGCGTCGGGGCCGGCCACCAGAATGGTCAGGGGTTTGTTTGCCATGGCCGCTCCGCCCTCCCCGTCACGCCGCCCACTTCACGCCGCCCACTTCACGCCGCCTTCACCGTCCCGTGATGCCCGCCTTCCAGGAAGTTCAGCAGCTCCTCCCGGTAGGCGTAGTAACGGGGATGCTCCAGCAGGGCCTGCCGGGTCCGGGGGTGGGGGATGTCCACCTCAAAGATGTGGCCGATGCGGGCGTTCGGCCCGTTGGACATCATCACCACACGGTCGGCCAGCAGGATCGCCTCGTCAACGTCGTGGGTGACGCAGATGGCGGTGACCTGGGTGCGCGCCCACACCTCCATCAGCACCTCCTGAAGCTCCCAACGGGTCAGGCTGTCCAGCATGCCGAAGGGCTCGTCCAGCAGCAGCAGCTTCGGCGACAGGGCGAAGGCCCGTGCGATGCCGACGCGCTGCTTCATGCCGTTGGACAGCTCCGCCGCTTTCTTGTGCATGGCATCGCCCAGCCCGACGCGCGACAGGTAGTAGCGGGCGATGTCGTTGCGCTCCCCCCGGCCGGCCAGCGGGTAGACGCGGTCCACTCCCAGCATGACGTTCTCCAGCGCGGTCAGCCAGGGGAACAGGCTGGGCGCCTGGAAGACCACCGCGCGGTCGGGGCCGGCGCCGACGACCTCCTTGCCGTCCAGCACGATGCCGCCGCTGGAAACGTCGGCCAGCCCGGCGACCATCGACAGGACGGTGGACTTGCCGCAGCCCGAATGGCCGATCAGGGAGATGAACTCCCCCTTGCGCATCTTCAGGTCGAAGCCGTCCACCACGGTCAATGGCCCCTTCGGCGTGGCGAAGGTCTTGGTGACCCGGCTGAACTCGACGTAGCGGTCGTCGGACAGGCCGCCGGCTTGCCCGGCCAGATAGGCCTTGGGCGGCGGCGCGGCGGTGATCGGCGTCGCCGCCGGCAGGGTCAGGGTCTCGTCCACCGCGGCGGCGGCGCGGCTGGCCCCGGCCTCCATCAGCCACGCCGTGACCTCGGCGCGCAGGCGCTTGAAGTCGGGATCGTGGTTCACGGCGGTGCGGTCGCGCGGGCGTGGCAGATCCACCGCGAAGGCGGGGCCGAGCGTCGCCCCCGGACCCGGCGTCAGCGGGATGATGCGGTCGGCCAGCAGGATCGCCTCGTCCACGTCGTTGGTGATCAGCACGACGGTCTTGCGGTCCTTGCGCCAGATCGCCTCGATCTCGTCCTGGAGCTTGGCGCGGGTCAACGCGTCCAGCGCCGACAGCGGCTCGTCGAGCAGCAGCATTTCCGGGCTCATGGCCAGCGCGCGGGCGAAGCCGACGCGCTGGCGCATGCCGCCCGACAGCTCCTTGGGGCGGCGGTCGGTGGCGTGGCCCAAGCCGACCGTTTCCACCGCCCGGCGGGCGAGCACGCCGCGCTCCGGCGACGGCTTGCCCTTGTGCACGGCGTCCACGGCCAGCGCCACATTGTCCTTCACGCTCAGCCAGGGCATCAGCGAGTAGTTCTGGAACACGACGCCGCGCTCCGCCCCCGGCCCGCGCACCGGCGCGCCGCGGAACAGCACCTCGCCCGCGTCGGGGGCGGCCAGCCCGCCCATCAGGTTGACCAGCGTGGTCTTGCCGGCGCCGGAGAAGCCGACGATGGCGACGAACTCCCCCTCCGCGATGGACAGGTCGATGCCGCGCAGCACCTCGGTCCCGCCATAGGACTTCGCGACGTTTTTCAGCTCAAGGATGGCCATGCTCGGGGACTCCTCAGCGGGTGCCGGTGTGGGAGACGGCGGCCTGGAAGGCCAGCATGACGCGGTCGAGCAGGAAGCCGATCAGGCCGATGGTGAAGACCGCCACCATGATGCGGGCGAGCGAGGAGGAGGAGCCGTTCTGGAACTCGTCCCACACGAACTTGCCGAGGCCGGGGTTCTGGGCCAGCATCTCCGCCGCGATCAGCACCATCCAGCCCACACCCAGCGACAGCCGCAGACCCGTGAAGATGTAGGGCAGCGCCGAGGGCAGCACGAGCCGGCGCACCATCGTCGGGCCGGAGAGCTGCAGCACCTTGCCGACATTCATCAGGTCCTTGTCGATGGAGGAAACGCCGACCGCCGTGTTGATCAGCGTCGGCCACAGCGAGCAGAGCGTGACCGTGATGGCGGAGGTCAGGAAGGACTTCTCGAAGGTCGGGTTGTCGCTCGACACGGTGGCGCTGACCACCATGGTGACCAGCGGCAGCCAAGCCAGCGGCGACACCGGCTTGAAGATCTGGATTAGCGGATTCATCGCCGCGTTGACCGTGCGCGACAGGCCGCAGGCCACCCCCAGCGGCACCGCCACAAGCGCGCCGAGCAGGAAGCCGGTGAACACCGTCTTCAGGCTGGTGACGATCTGGTCCAGATAGGTCGGCTTGCCGGCGTAGGGGCGGGTCTTCACCTCCGCGGCCGGGTCCTTGGCCAGCAGCTCGGCGTTGCGCTTGGCCTGCCGGTCGTAGAAGGCGGCCTCCTTGGCGCGTTCGGCCTTATGGTCGGCGTGGAGGACGCCCACCTGCTCCCACACCTGGGCCGGGCCGGGGATGGCGCCCAGGCTGGTGTTCACCTGCGGCGCCAGCCACGCCCAGGCGGCGAGGAACAGCATCAGGGCGGTCAGCGGCACGCCCATCTGCTGCCACAGCTCCCGCCCCTGCTGGCGCGGGCTGTCCCCGGCGGCCATGCGCAGCAGCGGGCCGAGCCAGCCGAGCCCGACGATCTGCAGGGTGGCGGCGGCACGGTTCAGGCTGTGGGCGAGGCGGGCCTTGCGCCGGGCGCGCATCGCCTCGGCGGTGGAGAGGGTGGAGGCTTCGGTCACGCTGGTCATGGGGTGATCTTTCTGTTTGGCGCGGGGCGCCGCGGCCCCCACCCCGGCCCTCCCCTGCGAAGCGGGGGAGGGTTAGGGTGGGGGCCCGTCGCAGCCTCTGCGCGGAATTCGGAAGTCCGCAGTCTCAACCGCCGACCAGTTGGCCGCCCTGCAGCGCCTGCCCGCCCTTCAGGCCGATGGGCAGCTTGGTCAGGTATTCGTTGGGCTTGCGGCCGTCGTAGGCGATGCCGTCGATGAAGCCCTCGTCCAGCGGCTTGTAGCCGTCGCTGGCCCAGGGGAAATCGGCCTCCTTGGCCTTGCCCTCCTCCACCAGCAGCCGCGCGGCCTTCAGGTAGATCTCCGGCTTGTAGACCTTGCGGGCGGTCTCGTCGTACCAGGAGTCCGGCTTGGCCTCGGCGATCTGGCCCCAGCGGCGCATCTGCGTCAGGTACCAGACGGCGTCGGAATAGAAGGGATAGGTGGCGTTGTAGCGGAAGAAGACGTTGAAGTCGGGAACCGCCCGCTTGTCGCCCTTCTCATACTCGAAGGTGCCGGTCATCGAGTTGGCGATGACCTTGGCGTCGGCCCCCACATACTCCGACTTCGCCAGGATCTTCACCGCCTCGGCGCGGTTGGCGTTGTCGTTCTCGTCCAGCCACATGGCGGCGCGGATCAGCGCCTTGACCAGCGCCAGATGGGTCTTGGGATTCTTGGCGGCCCAGCCCTCGGTGACGCCGAAGACCTTCTCCGGGTTGTTCTTCCAGATCTCGGTGTCGGTGATGACCGGCACGCCGATGCCCTTCATCACCGCCTGCTGGTTCCACGGCTCGCCGACGCTGTAGCCGAAGATGGTCCCGGCCTCCAGAGTCGCCGGCATCTGCGGCGGCGGGGTGACCGACAGCAGGGCATCAGCCTGGATCTGCCCCGACACGTCGTTGGGGGCGTAATAGCCGGGGTTGATGCCGCCGGCGGCCAGCCAGTAGCGAAGCTCGTAATTGTGGGTGGAGACGGGGAAGACCATGCCCATGGTGAAGGGCTTGCCCTCCGCCCGGTACTGGGCGATGACCGGCTTCAGCGCGTCGGCTTTGATCGGGTGCAGCGGCTTGCCGTCCGGTCCCTTGGGCAGGTTGGGCTTCATCCGCTCCCACACCTCGTTCGACAGGGTGATGCCGTTGCCGTTCAGGTCCATCGAGAAGGCGGTCACCACGTTGGCCTGGGTGCCGAAGCCGATGGTCGCGCCCAGAGGCTGACCGGCCAGCATGTGGGCGCCGTCCAGCTCCCCGGAGATGACGCGGTCGAGCAGCACCTTCCAGTTGGCCTGCGGCTCCAGCGTCACCGACAGGCCCTCGTCCTCGAAGAAGCCCTTCTCCGCGGCGATGGCGAGCGGGGCCATGTCGGTCAGCTTGATGAAGCCCAGCTTGAGCTGGTCCTTCTCCACGTCGAGCGGAGCGGCCTGGGCGGACCCGAGCGTCAGCGCCAGCGTGGCGGCGGCGGACAGCAGGGCGGTGCGGGGGGAGGCGGGAAGTCGGATCACGTCTCGGGTCACGTCGGTCGCTCCATCTCTCGTTCCGGAACCCCGCGGCACGCCCGACCTCGATCCAACGCCCCACCGGCGACGCGCCGTTGAGGGCTCTCCAGCCACGAAGGGCTGTCGAACCGGGTCAGCGACGGTGCCGAGGGGCCCAACCTTGGGCGTATGGGATGGACGCACCGCCGTTGGCGCGTCCCGCCGTTCCTCTCGCAAGGACCATGCCAAAGGTTGAGTAGGTGTCAAAACAGAGCCAAAGGTCTTTGTTTCTGCGGCTTTGACGCGAATTGCCTATTCCTTGTGCTAGTACCTTGGTGGTGCCGCATTGCACAATTTGTCGGCTTTCGGACCGCTTTTTGTTCGATGCAGGACAAAAGCGCGTGTTTTGGTCCCGACACTCCCGTCATCGACCAGCCGCGGCGAAACCCTGAAAATGGCGGAAATCCGCCATTCCGGTCCCTTTCTCATACCTTGGTGCCGGTGTTGGCACGCGGCTTGCCAGAAGGACGGGCAGATCAGGGCCAGGGCAACGGCGCCATGGCCGGTTCGACGGCGAACCACCCGGACAACGGCGTCCGAAACCCTGGGAATCCCGCGGGAGTCCCCAGGGCTTCGGGCGCCTTTTTCTTTTCGGCCTCGCGGCCTCGCAAGAGGGCACACAGCATGAGCACGCACACCAATCCATCCACCCCGCGCGAACGGCTGGTCGTCGTCGGCAACGGCATGGCCGGCATCCGCACGCTGGAGGAGCTGCTGGCCAAGGCGCCGGACCGTTACGACATCACCGTCTTCGGCGCCGAGCCGCACCCCAACTACAACCGCATCATGCTCTCCCCCGTGCTGGCCGGGGAGAAGACCTTCGAGCAGATCGTGCTGAACGGGCGCGATTGGTACGAGGCCAACGGAATCAAGCTGTTGACCGGCGACCGGGTGGAGGTGATCGACCGCGCGAACCGCACTGTCACGGCGATGTCCGGCCTGACCGTTCCCTACGACAGGCTGCTGATCGCCACCGGCTCCACTCCCTTCATCATCCCGGTTCCCGGCGCTACCCTGCCCGGCGTCGTCGGCTTCCGCGACCTCGCCGACGTCGACACGATGCTGGAGGCGGCGGCCAGGGGCGGGCGCGCCGTGGTCATCGGCGGCGGCCTGCTCGGGCTGGAGGCGGCCAACGGCTTGAAGGTCAAAGGCATGGACGTCACGGTCCTGCACCTGATGGACACGCTGATGGAACGGCAGCTCGACCGCTCCGCCGGGGCGCTGCTGCGGCACGAGCTGGAACGCCGCGGCATCACCGTGTTGACCGGCGCCGACACTGCTGAAATTGTGGGCAATGAGCGGGTTTCTGCGGTTCGCCTGAAAAATGGGCAGGAGCTTCCCGCCGATCTGGTGGTCATGGCCGTGGGCATCCGCCCGAACACGACGCTGGGCAAGGCGGCGGGGCTGGCCTGCGGGCGCGGCATCCAGGTGGACGACGCCATGACCACCTCCGACCCGGCGATCCTGTCGGTCGGAGAGTGCGTGGAGCATCGCGGCCAGACCTACGGCCTCGTCGCCCCGCTGTTCGAGATGGCCAAGGTCGCCGCCGCCCGGCTGGCCGGCGGTACGGAGGCCGCCTACACCGGCTCCGTCACCTCGACCAAGCTGAAGGTGACGGGGGTGGACGTCTTCTCGGCGGGCGACTTCACCGGCGGCAAGGACTGCGAGGACATCGTGTTCCGCGACGCCGCCCGCGGCGTCTACAAGCGCGTCGTGGTCAAGGAAAACCGCATCCTCGGCGCCGTGCTCTACGGCGACACCAAGGACGGCGGCTGGTACTTCCAGATGCTGAAGGATGGCACGGAAGTCGCGCCGGTCCGCGACACCCTGATCTTCGGCCAGAGCTTTGGAGGCGAGGGGACGGCAAACCCTAAGGCCGCCGTTGCGGCGCTCCCCGACAGTGCGGAGATCTGCGGCTGCAACGGCGTGTGCAAGGGCACCATCGTCACGGCGATCACCGAGAAGGGCCTGTCCAGCCTGGACGAGGTGCGGGCTCATACCAAAGCCTCAGCCTCCTGCGGAAGCTGCACCGGGCAGGTGGAGCAGCTTCTGGCCCTGACGCTGGGTGACGGCTACGCGGGCGAGGCGAAGGCCAAGCCGATGTGCAAATGCACCGACCGCACCCACGACGAGGTGCGCCGGGCCATCACCGCGCTGAACTTGAAATCCATCCCCGACGTGATGCAGCGGCTGGAATGGCGCACGCCCGACGGCTGCCACCATTGCCGCCCGGCGCTGAATTACTACCTGCTCTGCGAATGGCCGGGTGAGTACAAGGACGACAGCCGGTCCCGCTACATCAACGAGCGCGTCCACGCCAACATCCAGAAGGACGGCACCTACTCCGTCGTCCCGCGCATGTGGGGCGGGCTGACCAGCGCCAAGGAACTGCGCGCCATCGCCGACGTGGTGGACAAGTTCGCCATCCCCACGGTGAAGGTGACCGGCGGCCAGCGCATCGACCTGTTCGGCGTCAAGAAGGAGGACCTGCCCGCGGTGTGGGCGGACCTCAACGCCGCCGGCATGGTGTCGGGCCACGCCTACGCCAAGGGGTTGCGCACCGTGAAGACCTGCGTCGGGTCGGAATGGTGCCGCTTCGGCACGCAGGACAGCACCGGCCTCGGCGTCAAGCTGGAACGGATGACCTGGGGCACCTGGACCCCGCACAAGGTGAAGCTGGCCGTCTCCGGCTGCCCGCGCAATTGCGCGGAGGCCACCATCAAGGACCTGGGCGTCGTCTGCGTGGACAGCGGCTACGAGCTGCATGTCGGCGGCAACGGCGGCATGCATGTCCGGGCCTGCGACCTGCTGGTGAAGGTGGAGACCGAGGCGGAGGTGCTGGAATACACCGGCGCCTACATGCAGCTCTACCGCGAGGAGGCCCGTTACCTGGAGCGCACCGCCCCGTGGCTGGAGCGCGTCGGGCTGGAGTACGTGAAGCGCCGGCTGGTCGACGACGCGGAAGGCCGGGCGGCCCTCAACGCCCGCTTCCTCTTCTCCCAGAGCTTTTCGCAGGACGATCCCTGGGCCGAGCGGGCCAGCGGGTCGGTGGACCGTCACGAATTCGCGCCGCTCGCTCAGGTGGGGTAACGACACATGGATCAGAGTATTTCCTGGATCACCGTCGGCTCGGTCGAGGACATTCCCCGCCAGGGGTCCCGCGTGGTGCGGACCGCCTACGGCGACATCGCCCTGTTCCGCACCGTGGCGGACGAGGTCTACGCGCTGGAGGACCGCTGCCCGCACGCCGGCGGGCCGCTGTCGCAGGGCATCGTCCATGGAGCGCGGGTGACCTGCCCGCTGCACAGCTGGGTGATCGACCTCGCCAGCGGCGAAGCGGTCGGCCCGGACGAGGGCTGCGCCGGGCACTGCCCAGTGCGGGTGGTGGACGGCGCGGTGCAACTCGGGCTGGCCGCCTTCCGTCCGGGCCGCGGAGGGTGTGGCCATGGGTGACGCTGACAGCCCCTTTCCCCCTCCTTCTTCCCCCTCTCCCCTCTGGGGAGAGGGTTGGGGTGAGGGGGGTGCGCTTGTGCCGGACGCACCGCCACGCGCAACCCTCTCACCCTTCACTCTCCCCAGAGGGGAGAGGAAAATCGCGGCGGGGAAGCCCATCCGCACCACCTGCCCCTATTGCGGCGTCGGCTGCGGCGTGCTGGCCTCCGTCTCCGCCGACGGCACCGTCACCGTCTCCGGCGACCCCGACCATCCCGCCAACCGCGGCAAGCTCTGCTCCAAGGGCACCAATCTGCCCGACACGCTGGGTCTCGGCGAACGACTGCTCCACCCGCAGGTGGACGGGCGGCGCGTCGCCTGGGACGAGGCCATCGCCGCCGTCGCAGCGCGCCTGTCCGACACCATCGCCAAACACGGGCCGGACTCGGTGGCCTTCTACGTCTCCGGCCAATTGCTGACCGAGGACTATTACGCCGTCAACAAGCTGGCGAAGGGCTTCCTCGGCACCGCCAACATCGACACCAACTCGCGCCTCTGCATGGCCTCCAGCGTGGCCGGCCACAAGCGCGGCTTTGGGGCCGACGCGGTGCCGGTGACCTACGAGGACCTGGACGAAGCCGATCTGGTCCTGCTGGTCGGCTCCAACCTCGCCTGGTGCCACCCGATCCTCAATCAGCGGCTTCTGGCGGCCAAGCGGGCGCGCGGCACCCGCATTATAGCCATTGACCCGCGCCGCACCGCCACGGTGGACGGGGCCGACCGCCACCTGCCCATCCGGCCCGGCACCGACGCCCTGCTGTTCAACGGGCTGCTCGTCCACCTCGCCGACCGCGGCCTGATCGACGCCCGTTTCGTTGCGGAGCACACCGCCGGTCTGGCCAAGGCGCTGGAGGCGGCGCGCGCCGACGCGCCCTCCCCCGCCCATGTCGCCGCCCGCTGCGGTCTGCCGCTGGCCGAAATCGAGGCCTTCTACGCTGAAGTCGCAACGGTCCGTCGCACCGTCACCGTTTACTCCCAAGGGGTGAACCAGTCCTCGCAGGGGACGGACACGGTGAACGCCATCCTGAACGTCCATTTCCTGACCGGGCGGATCGGCGCGCCGGGCATGGGGCCCTTCTCGGTCACCGGCCAGCCCAACGCCATGGGCGGGCGCGAGGTCGGCGGGCTCGCCAACCAGCT
Source organism: Azospirillum brasilense (assembly GCF_022023855.1). NCBI lineage: Bacteria > Pseudomonadati > Pseudomonadota > Alphaproteobacteria > Rhodospirillales > Azospirillaceae > Azospirillum > Azospirillum brasilense. The sequence goes on along the minus strand of NZ_CP059450.1, from coordinate 1,637,558 downwards.
CGCCGCCCATATGGGGTTCGAGCCGGAGTCGGTGGACCGGCTGCGCCGCTTCTGGAACGCGCCGCGCGTGGCGGACAAGCCCGGCCTGAAGGCGGTGGACCTGTTCCGCGCGGTGGAGGAGGGCACGGTGCGCGCCGTCTGGGTCATGGCGACCAACCCGGCGGTCAGCATGCCCGACGCCGCCCGCGTCCGCCGCGCGCTGGCAAACTGCGAGACGGTCATCGTCTCCGACTGCATTGCCGACACCGACACGGCACGGCTGGCCCACATCCGCCTGCCCGCCGCGGGCTGGAGCGAGAAGGACGGCACCGTCACCAACTCCGACCGGACGATCTCCCGCCAGCGGGCTTTCCGTGCCCCGGCGGGCGAGGCGCGGCCCGACTGGTGGATCGTCACCCAGGTCGCCCGCGTCCTGGGCCATGCCGCCGCCTTCCCCTACGAGACGCCCGCCGACGTCTTCCGCGAGCACGCCGCCCTCTCCGCCTTCGAGAACGGTGGCACCCGCGCTTTCGACATCGGCGGTCTTGCCGGGCTGTCCGACGCTGAATTTGAAACGCTGGCTCCCGCCCCCTGGCCGCGGCGGGTCGGCGAGGATCCGACGCGCCGTCTCTGCACCGACGGGCGCTTCTTCACCGAGGATGGGCGGGCGCGCTTCGTCCCCGTCACCTCCCGCCCCCTGCCCCGTTTCGCCGAGCCGGGTTCGCTGATGTTGAACACCGGGCGCCTGCGCGACCAGTGGCACACCATGACGCGCACCGGCCTGTCACCGCGCCTCTCCGCCCACGCGCCAGAACCCTGTCTGGATCTCCACCCGCAGGATGCGGCGGCGCGCGGCTTGGCGGATGGCGCCCTGGTCAGCCTCTCGACCCCCATCGGCACGGCGTTGGCCCGGCTGCGCGTGACCGAGGCGCAGCGGGCGGGGGAAGCCTTCCTGCCCATGCACTGGACCGACCGCTTCACCGCCTCCTGCGTCGTCGGGCGGCTGGTGGACGACAGGGCCGTGGACCCGGTGTCGGGCCAGCCAGACCTGAAGCGGATGCCGGTGACGGTCACCCCCTACCCCGCCGCCTGGACCGGCTTCCTGATCGCCCGCGAGCCTGTGGAGCCCGCCCATGGCGGCTACTGGTCCCGCCGCGCCGTCCCCGGCGGCCACCTGATCGAGCTGGCCGGCGAGGGCGCCCTGCCCGCTCCGGAAGCGCTGGAGTTCGGCTTCGCCGGGGCGACCGTCGATTACAGCGACACGGCCCGCGGCGTGCTGCGCCGCGCCTGGGTGACCCACGACCGGTTGGAAGCCTGCCTGTTCCTCTCCACCTCTGGCGCTCTGCCCAGCCGCGGCTGGCTGGTCGATCGGCTGTCGGCGGAGGCGTTGGACGGTGCCGCCCGCCGCGCTCTGCTCTCCGGACGGTCGCCGGTCCCGGTCGCGGACGAGGGGCGGACGGTCTGTTCCTGCTTCGGCGTCGGTGTCAACCGCCTGATCGCCGCCATCCAAAGCCAAGGCCTGACCACGGTCCAGGAGGTCGGAACGGCCCTGCGGGCCGGGACCAACTGCGGCTCCTGCATTCCCGAACTCAAGGAGATCCTTGCCGATGCCCAGCGCTGCCATGTGGCTTGAAGATTGGTGTGAGGGGCTTGTCTCCCAGTCCGGGGGCAAGCGTTTCAACTTCATCGTCGCCCTGCGCGCCGCGCTGGGCTCGGCGCTGCGCCCGCGCACGGCCCGCCGCGTCGCCCGCGCCATTCCGCAGGCGGGCACGCGGACCCCGCACGTCACTCTGGTCGGCGCCGGGCCGGGGGACCCCGACCTGCTGACCGTCGCGGCGGCGCGGGCCATCGCGCAGGCCGAGGTGATCCTCTACGATCACCTCGTCGGGCCGGGCATTCTCGCCCTGGCGCAGCCGGGTGCGGAACTGATCTGCGTCGGCAAGCGGTCGGGCAAGCATTCCCACTCGCAGGAGGCCATCAACGATCTGATTGCGGCGCAGGCCCGCAGCGGGCGGCGCACCGTCCGGCTGAAGGGCGGCGACCCGATGATTTTCGGCCGGGCCGGCGAGGAGATCGAGCATCTGGAGCGTGTCGGAATCAGCGTGTCGGTGATTCCCGGCATCACCGCGGCACTCGGCTGCGCGTCCAGCGCCGGGCTGTCGCTGACCAAGCGCGGCGTGTCGCGCGCCGTCACCTTCGTCACCGCCCACGCGCGCGAGGGGGACGCGACCGAGCCGGACTGGGCGCGGCTGGCCGACCCCAAGGGCACGCTGGCGATCTACATGGGCCGCGAGGCCGCCCGCCGCGTCGGGCGCGGCCTGACTGCGGGCGGGCTGTCCTCCGACACGCCGGTGCTGGCGGTGGAGAACGGCTGCCGCCCCGACGAGCGCCACCACCGCACGACGCTGGGCGCCATGGCCGAGCGGGGCGTGGCGGCGGGCGACGGGCCGACGCTGCTTCTGATCGGCTGGGCGCTAGAGGACCGGGTGCTAGAAGTTGGGGCGGCGCACACCGGTGATGCCCTCGGCACGGGCAGCCACGTCGGCCAGGGGCTCGGTCACGACTGACATGGTGAAGACGGTGGCGTGCAGCAGCGTGGCGCCGTCCAGCATGATGCCGACATGGCCGGGGAAGAACACGATGTCGCCGCGGCGATAGTCCATCCCCTGACCGTCTGTGGACAGCATCGGCCCCAGCCGGTCGTCGTTGCGCTGCATCCCGCTGCTGTGGTGGGTGGTGATTCCCGCCGCCCCAAGCGCCACCTGAACGAGGCCGGAGCAGTCGATGCCGAAGGCGCTCCGCCCGCCCCAGACATAGGGCGTCTCCAGGAAGCGCAGCGCCGTCTCCACCGGAACGTGGTCCAGCGGCACGGCCACCGGTTCCAGCAGCTTGCCGAAGGTCCACAGCCCGTTGTCCAGCCGGACCCAGCCCCCTGGACACTGGGCGTCGGCTTGCTCCGCCACCGTGACGAGGCTGCCGAAGCTCAGCGCCGCCACGGGCACCGCCTTGTGGGTGGGCGCCGGGTGCAGGTTCGCCACGCGTCCGGACACGCGGTGGGTCGGGGAGACCGGTTCCCTCAGGTCCGTTCCGAGGGGCAGCCAGCCGACATGCCCGTCGGTGCGGTTTTCCACCTTCACCCAGTCGCCGTCGCGGTCGAGCGGCGTACATGTTTCACCGAACAGCATCTCGCTGGTTTGCGGGACGCCGTGCCTCGGCTGTTCCAGAAGAACGGCCTGCGGGGCGGCGAGCCGGCGGATCGGGGTGGTCTGTGCATCGGTCATGCCGGTCACGCTAGAGCCCGCCCCGCCGGAATGCAAGCCAGAGGACCGTTCCGGACAATCCTCCGGCAAACGGGGATTTGCTATGGATTTGACGCTTTTCGACAGGAGAGTGCGATGGGCAACCGGGTGAGGCGTCTGGGGCTCGCGGCGGCGACAGGGGCATGTCTGCTGGCCGGTGCGGCCGCCGCGCAGACGGCCCCCCAAATGGCCACACAAGGTCCCCTGCGGCTCGTGCCGACTCCCGTTCCCTCTCCGGCTCCTTCTCCGGCGGTAGAGCAGCCCCCTGCCTCGCCGGTCCCCGTTCCACCGCAGCCGTCCCCGGCGGCCACGGTGGTCCGGCCGGGTCAGCCCGCAGCCAACCCTGCGCCCATCCCGCAGCCCGCCGCGAGCGCTGACCCGGCCCAAATCCATCCGCCCACGCCGCGCCCCCGACCGACCGACGGGGTCGCGGCGGTGCGCGCCTTCTATGACGCCTTGGGTCAGGCCGACGCCGCGCGGGCCAACACCTACGTCATTCCCGAAAAGCGGGGCAGCGGGGCCTACGACATCGCGTCGATGAACCGCTTCTACGGCAACATGAGCGTTCCCGTCCGCTTGCTGGCCGCGGAGCCCATCGGCCGGGACGCCGTGCGCGTGCGCTACCATTACGTCCATGTGAGCGGCCGCGCCTGCGACGGCGCCGCCGAAGTCGCGCTGGCCGAGCGCGACGGGCTGGCCCTGATCGAACGGATCAAGGCGCTCAACGGCTGCTGAGCCTCCATCCCCTCTCCCCCCTGGGGAGAGGGTTAAGGTGAGGGGGTTGTGCATTTGCCGAACACACCGACACGCGCATCCCCCTCACCCTCCCCACGCCTACGGCGCGGGTCCCCTCCCTCTCCCCGGAGGGGCGAGGGCTACCTTGCCCTTCCCGTCGGCTTGCCGGCCTTGACCGGCGTCCGGCGGCCCTTGCCGGCCTGCTGGGTGTAGAAGGTCTTGCCCGGCTTCGGCCTGTCCGCTCCGGATTTCTCCGCCTTGCCAACGCCACCCGTCGTCTGCCAAGCCGGAACGAGCTGGTGTTCGCCCGGCCCGATCAGGTCGCTGCGGCCCATCGCCTTCAGCGCGTCGCGCAGCACCGGCCAGTTCTCCGGGTCGTGGTAGCGCAGGAAGGCTTTGTGCAGGCGGCGCTGCTTCAGCCCCTTGGCCGAGAACACCGTCTCCGAGCCCTCGCGGCGGATCGGGCGCAGCGGGTTGCGGTCGCTGTGGTACATCGCCGTGGCGAGCGCCATGGGGGAGGGCAGGTAGGTCTGCACCTGATCGGCCTTGAAGCCGTTCCGCTTCAGCCACAAAGCGAGATTCATCATGTCCTCGTCGCTGGTGCCGGGGTGGGCGGCGATGAAGTAGGGGATCAGGTAGAGCTTCTTGCCCGCCGCCTTGGCCGCCTTCTCGAACATCTCCTTGAAGCGGTCGTAGGTGCCGATGCCCGGCTTCATCATCTTGGACAGCGGGCCGGGCTCCGTGTGCTCCGGCGCGATCTTCAGGTAACCGCCGACATGGTGGGTCACCAGCTCCTTCACATACTCCGGGCTGCGGACGGCGAGGTCGTAGCGCAGGCCCGAGGCGATGTTGATCTTCTTCACGCCGGGGATGGCGCGCGCCTTGCGGTAGAGCTGGATCAGGTCGCTGTGGTCGGTGTTTCAGGTTCTTGCAGATGTCCGGGAAGACGCAGGACGGGCGGCGGGCAGACCTTCTCGATCTCCGGGTCCTTGCAGGCCATGCGGTACATGTTGGCGGTCGGCCCGCCCATGTCGGAGATGACGCCGGTGAAGCCCTTCACCTTGTCGCGGATCTCCTCGACCTCCTTGAGGATCGACTCCTCCGACCGGCTCTGGATGATGCGCCCCTCATGCTCGGTGATCGAGCAGAAGGAACAGCCGCCGAAGCAGCCGCGCATGATGTTCACCGAGAAGCGGATCATCTCCCAGGCCGGGATGCGCGCGTCGCCGTAGGCCGGGTGCGGGGCGCGGGCGTAGGGCAGGCCGTAGACCCCGTCCATCTCCGCCGTGGTCAGCGGGATCGGCGGCGTGGTCAGCCAGACCTCGCGGTCGCCGTGCCGCTGCACCAGCGCGCGGGCGTTGCCGGGGTTGCTCTCCTGGTGCAGGACGCGCGAGGCGTGGGCGTAGAGCACCTTGTCGGCGCTGACCTGCTCGAAGGAGGGCAGGCGGACCACCGTGCGGTCGGCCCCGGCGGCGCGCGGGGCGGCGGGGGTCAGTTCGTCGATGCTGCTGCTGTCGATGACGGTCCAACCATCCGGCACGCGGCTGCGGACGATGGAGGTTCCGCGGACGTCGTCGATCTCCCGCGCCTTTTCCCCGGCGGCGATGCGGTGGGCGACGTCGATGATCGCGCGCTCCGCGTTGCCGTAGCACAGGATGTCCGCCTTGGAGTCCACGAGGACGGAGCGGCGGACCTTCTCGCTCCAATGGTCGTACTGGGCGATGCGGCGGAGGCTCGCCTCGATGCCACCGAGCACGATGGGCACGTCCTTGTAGGCCTCGCGGCAGCGCTGGCTGTAGACGATCACCGCGCGGTCGGGCCGCTTCCCGCCCTCGTCGTTGGGGGTGTAGCTGTCGTTGTGGCGCAGGCGGCGGTCGGAGGTGTAGTGGTTCACCATCGAGTCCATGTTGCCGCCGGTCACTCCGAAGAACAGGTTCGGCTTGCCCAGCGCCTTGAACGGCTCGGCGCTGCTCCAGTCCGGCTGGGCGATGATGCCGACGCGGAAGCCCTGCGCCTCCAGCAGCCGCCCGATGATCGCCATGCCGAAGCTGGGATGGTCCACATAGGCGTCGCCCGTCACCACCACGATGTCGCAGGAATCCCAGCCCAGCCGGTCCATCTCCGCCCGCGTCATCGGCAGGAAGGGTGCCGGCCGCCGGGCCTCCGTCCGGTGCCGGGGGAGGGAGAAGATGTCCCGCGCCGCCGGAACGGCGACGGTGGGCGTGGCTTCGTTGAGCATGACGCTCTCCGTTCGGGCCGCCGGTGCGCGGTGCGCTGCCGGGGCGGGGTGCTTGATGGTCGGGTGCCGGTTTCATACCGGCAATGTCCGGCATGGTCCACCGCGCGAGTCCCTACGGAAGTGCCGCGGCGCGGTCAAGGATTGCCTGACCGTCGGGGTCAACTTTATACGCGTTTATGACGCCGTGATGTGTGCAGCCGGGCCGCCGTCGGCAAGGGGCCTGTCGCAACAGGTGTCCCGGCACCCTGTTGGGAAGGGCTGAGACGCAAGCCCTTCCCCATGGACAGGAGTGGATCATGAGCACCGACAAGCGTTACGGCGACCAGCGCGACGAGCCGCTCGACATCAAGAACACCCGCGCCGACCCCGCCATCGACGAGGAGAAGATGGGCTTCCAGAACATCGAAGGGCCGGGCGCCGAGACCAGAAAGGATAAGGCGCCGGGCACGGACGACTCTCCGGACAGCGCACCCCGGCCGTGACGGGGACCCCCGCAGGCACCACGGACGTTGTTCGCTGGAACCACAACAAAGCGGAGGTTCGTCATGGCTGAAGAGAAGACACCCGACAGCCCTTCCCAGGCGGGGGCCGAGGCGGGGAGGGACTCCCCGTTGGAGGACAAGACCAAGACCCCCGGCGACGGGACGCTCCAGGACGCCGTTCCCGCCGGAACCACGTCCGATGAGCTGCGGCGGCGGGCGGAAGAGGATGACGGGTCCGTCCAGCCGGGGACCGGCTGACGTGCCGGAAGCGTCGTCGGTTTCATCATACGACGTCGTATGAGAGCTACCGGGTGTGAGAGCTACCGGGTGACGCTCTCGCCCGCGGGCGCGGCCAATCCGACCATGGCATAGCTGCTGCGGATGGCCGCGTCCAGTGTCGGGGGCAGGGGCTGGATGCGCTGCTCCCGCGCGGCGCGGCGGGCGAAATCGGGGTCCGCCGCCAGAGCCCGCGTCGCCGCGGCCTTGGCCTCGTCCATCCGGCCCATCTGCACGAAGGCGACGGCCAGGGCGGCCTGGGCCGGGGCGGCGGTGGTCACCTCGAACTCCAGCTTCGTGCTGTCCGGGTGCCCATGCCGCTGGAGGGCGAGGCTGTAGGCGGGAAGGAGCCGTTCCCGCTGCGCCGGGTCGCGCTCCATCGCCTGCTCCAGCAAGGGCAGGCCCTTCGCGGGTTGGCCGGCTTCGACATGCCAGAGGCCGAGGTCGCCGAGCACATGGGCGTTTCCGGGCGACGCCCGCAAGGCGCGCTGGCCGGCGGCGAAGCAGGAAGCGTACTGCCCGCGCAGGCAATAGGCGGTGTAGAGCGCCGTCAACGGGCGCAGCGAGGTCGGCTCCAGTTCGGTGGCGCGCAGGGCTGCCGCCAGGGCATCGTTGAGGGTGTCGTCGTTCCGTTCCGTCCGATACGCGTCGGACTGCAGAAGGGATAGCGCCGACCACAGCCGGGCGGACTCGCTGGCGTTGGTCGTCAGAGCGCTGGCAGCCGAGGTCAGGCAACCGCTCAGGGCGGTTCGCTCGGCAGGCGGAACTTCATGGCGACCGGTGGCGAGGAAGGCGCACTCGCGCGGCGACAGGCTGGTGGTCGGTTTGGTGCGCAGACGCGCGGTGGCAACCGGTAGCAGCGGACCCTGCGCAGCGGTCAGCGGCTCGACGATGTCGGCCGCCAAGGCTTGTGGGGTGGGCGCTCCCTCGGGCCCGGCCGGTCGGTCCAGGCTGCTGGACCACAGCACCGTCCCGGTGGCGAGGTCGGTCAAGTGCACGACCAGACGCACCGCGGCGTCGTGCCCCTGAAGGCTTCCGGACAGGCGAAATCCTTGACGGGGCAGGGTGGCGGTCGGCGGCGGGGCAATCCGCACCGGAAGATCGGTGCGATTGGCGAGGCTGCTGGCAATCTCGTCGGTCAGCATGGCAGCGAGCGCGCCGTCCTCCGCCGACTGGCCGGTGGTGCGGAAGGGGCCGACCACGAGGGGCATCGATGGATCGACCGCCACGGGTGGGGCCGCCGACAGTATCGTCGACTGGGGCGGCGCCGGCTCGTTCCCCCTCGGCTCCGCGCTGGCCGTGATCGGATGCGGACCGAGCGCCAGGGCCTCTTCCATGTCGATGGAGGTGGCGAGGTTTCGTCCGACCAGCAAGCCGGCCAGCCCGACGGCGATCAGCACCACGGCGGCCAACCCGGCAATGCGCAGGGAAACGGGCCTGCGCACTGTTTCCGCCTCCGGAACGGCGTGAGGGGCGGGCAGAGCAGGGGGCAGATCGTCGTTCAGCCGTTCGAAGCGGGGTGCATAGCCGCCCTTCGGGATGACGATGCGGATCGGGTCGTTGCGGCCCGCGGTGAGATAGTAATGTTCCAGGCTGCGGCGCAGCCGCCCGGCCTCCAACCGCACGATGGGATCGGATTGCGGGTCGAAGCTCGGCTCACGGTTGAAGACGCTGACGGCGATGCAGTAGGCCTTGATCTGCTGCGCCCGCCCCTCCAGGCACTCCTCGACCACATAGCGCAGGAAGCGGCGGTTGCGGTCCGATGCGTCGAAATGGTCGCTCGCCAGAATCCGCTCAAGCTGAGTCCTGACGGCACGATCATCCAATGCCCACCCCTGCGCGGGCGGAGTTTCCTCGGTCATTCGTGACGTCTCCCGAACGTTGAGAAAGACGACAAGCGATCTTTCTCAAAAGGGGTGGGTCGATGTGCTGGCGGCATTCTTTCATCGAGAAAAACCGATGTCCATCGGCCCTGTGCTTTTAGGTCGGACCATGTTCCCGAAGTCCGCCCGCTTCTCTGATCGTTGGGATAAGGCAGTCATCCAAAGGCCGGGGTCACCGGACCGAACGCGACGAGGGGCACCCCCGCCGAACGGGGCGTAAACTACCGTATGCTACCCGCCGCGGCGGAACCGTTGGGCCATTGTCCGGGTTATCCGCCGCCGGACAGGGGACTCGACACGGGACGACCCGAACGCTGGCTGAAGGTTTTTCCCATCCCCGCGGCACGCCCGGCTCACCGACGCGCATCCCCCGCCGTCGACCCCGCCATCGACAAGGCGTGCCGACATTTTCCGGTTTCCCCTGTTCTCGGCTTCGGTAACGCAACGCATCGGTGGTTTCATGTCTTTTTTGTCGCCGTCTTTTTTGTCGTCTCTGAACGTTCCGTCCCGCCGCTGTCCCGTTCTCTCCTTTCAAACGTCTCCCCAAGAATCGCGGATGGACCAGCCTGTCGCGTCCGCGCTGACCCGCCGCGGTATCTTCGGGCTGGGGGCCGCCGTGGCGGTCGGCGTCTGCAACAGCCGCAGCGCCGCGGCATGGGAACCGGCGCCGGAGCGTACGCTGCGGATCTACAATTGCCTGACGAGAGAGAGCTTCGATGGCGTCTACTGGGCGGAGGGGCGTCCGGTCGCGGAGGCGATGGCCCGCATCGACTGGGTGCTGCGGGACCATCGCAGCGACGATTGCCACCGCATCGATCTCGCTCTGTTGAACCGTCTGTCGGAGATGCAGGAGAAGCTGGACAGCCAGCATCCGTTCGAGGTGCTGTCGGCCTTCCGGTCCCAGGAGACCAACCGCCGCGTCAAGGGTGCGGCGACGGGGAGCCTGCACCTGCAGGGTCGGGCGGTCGACCTGCGCCTGCAGGGGCGGCGCGCGGTGGACCTTTACCGTTGCGCCCTGTCCTTCGGCGACGGCGGGGCGGGCTGCTACGCCAAGCGGAACTTCGTCCATGTGGACACCGGGCCGACGCGGCGCTGGATGGGAGCCTGAGCGTGGCGGCGCAGAATCGGGACTTTTCGTCGCAGAACCTTTTGCCAGGGGGCATCGGGCGAAGGGCATTAAGCCGATGGGTGGATTGTGCGCAGGACGGAGGAAGCGCACCATAGCCGAAAAAGAAGGCCAAATGATCTGGCCGAAGCTCTTTGGGAGGAGCCCATGCTAACCCCCACCGACCTTGCGGACCCCCGAGGCCGCAGCTTATCGGCGCGCCGTCACCCCTTGACGGACCCGGCCCGGATGGCCCAGGCCCGCACGCTGGCGGGCTGGATCGCCGTGATCGCCGAAGACCGCGGCCTGGACGAGCGTAGCGTCGCTGCGGCCACCGGCCTGGACATTGAGGACGTCCGGGCGGTGCTGGGCGGCACCGTGTTCATGATGCCCGTGAGCACACTCGACCGCGCGCTGCGCCGCCTGGAAGGCCGCCCGCACTGAGAAGCCGCAAACCCGCCTCTCCCTCCGTCCACCGGCACAGGAGGACCGCATGACTCACCACGTCCGCAAACGGAGCAGCGCCATGGACCGTACGGAGAAACGCGACGCCATCACCCGCATCCGCCACGCCGCCGAACAGCAGGGGCTGGACGCCGGCGATCTGGCACGGATGACCGGTCTGGCGCCGGGGCACGCCCGCGCGATCCTGTCCGGTTTCGGCTCGACGGTTCCGCGCGATGCCCTGGACCGCACCGTCACGATCCTGCCGGAGTGACGGCACGCTGAAATGGAAACGGCGGCGCATCGGATGCGCCGCCGTGTCACCAATCCTTGCGGATCCTTGCGGAGTGCCCCGGTTCAGGCGACCGAAAGCACGTCCAGATAGACGTTCGCCGGTTCGGTCAGGTGGATCCGGTACAGCATGCCCGTCTGGTCGATGATGATGCCGGCGACGGGGTTCTTCGCGGCCATGTCGGTGACGGCGGCGCGCACGTTGCGCGGCAGGCTGTCGAGTTCGACGTCGCGATAGCCGTTCTTGTCGGAGAACTTGATGGTCTTCTGGCCCATGGTCAGGCGCCCTGCGTGCATGCTCTGTTTGCGGTGGGCGGACCATGATCCCGTCGGGTTAAGGAAGCACTAACCAAAAACCGCGCAAACGCAGGACTGATGAGCGGTGGCTGCATCGGTGCCTTTGGAATAATTCGGCCGCGGTTGCCCCCACCCTAACCCTCCCCCGCTCTCGCAAGGGAGGGGACTAAATCTCCCTCCCCCGCCCAGCGGGGGAGGGCCGGGGTGGGGGCAACCGCGGCCACTCATCCCCTACCCATGAAAATGCTCGAACACTCGCCGGGCCAGCGCCGCGCTGATGCCGGGGGTGGCCTCCAGATCCTTCAGCCCGGCCGAGGCCACCGCGGTGGAACTGCCGAAATGGTGCAGCAGGGCCTTCTTGCGCGACGGGCCGACGCCGGGGATGCCGTCGATGCGGGTGTGGTCCATCGCCTTCAGGCGGCGGGTGCGGTGGGCGTCGATGGCCGTCCGGTGCGCCTCGTCGCGCAGCCGTTGCAGGAAGTACAGCACCGGGTCGTTGGGCTCCAGCCGGAAGGGCTCGCGGTCCGGCACGAAGAAGCGCTCGCGGCCGGCGTCGCGGTCCGGACCCTTGGCTATGGCGGCCAGCGGCACGCCGGCGATGCCCAGCCCGTCCAGCACCGCGCTGGCGGTGTTCAACTGGCCAAGCCCGCCGTCGATCAACACCAGATCGGGCCACTGGCCGCCGCTGCGCTGCGGGTCCTCGCGCAGCGCGCGCCCGAAGCGGCGGGTCAGCACCTCGCGCAGCATCGCGTAGTCGTCGCCGGCCGCGGCGGGGTCCTTGATGTGGAAGCGGCGTCCCGCGTTGCGCTGGATGCCCTCCGGTCCGGCGACCACCATGGCACCGACCGGGAAGGCCCCCTGGATGTGCGAGTTGTCGTAGATTTCGATACGCGTCGGTGTTTTCGGAAGGCCGAAGACGCGCGCCACCCCGGCCAACAGCTTGCCCTGGGCGGAGCGTTCGGCCATGCGGCGCCCGTGGGCCTCACGCGCGTTGGTCAGTGCGTGTTCGACGACGCGGCGCTTGGGGCCGCGCTGGGGCACCTCCACCTCGACCCGCCGCCCGGCCGCGAGCGTCAGTGCCTCGGCCAGCAGGGCGCGCTCGGGGATGGCGTGGCTGAGCAGCAGGTGGCGGGGCGGCGGCGTCCCTTCGTAGAGTTGCGCGGCGAAGGCGGCGAGGATTGCGGCGGGCTCCTCCTCACCGTCGTGCCGGGGGAAGAAGGCGCGGGTGCCCTGATTGCGACCGCCGCGGAAGAAGAAGGCCTGGACGCAGGCGGTCCCGCCCTCGGCATGGACGGCCAACACGTCGGCGTCCTCCAGCACGCCTTCCAGATTGATGTCCTGGCGGCTTTGCAGGGCGGTCAGAGCACGGATGCGGTCGCGCCAGCGGGCGGCGTCCTCGTAGGCCAGCCGGTCGGAGCAGTCCATCATGTGGCGGGCGAACTCCGCCTGGACGGCGGCGCTGCGCCCGGTCAGCACGTCGCGCACGCCCTGCATCTGCGCGGCGTACTCCTCCGCCGAGACGCGGCCGACGCAGGGGGCGGAGCAGCGCTTGATCTGGTGCTGGAGGCAGGGCCGCGTGCGCGCGGTGAAGGTGGCGTCGTCGCAGTTGCGCAGCAGGAAGGCGCGCTGCAACGCGCCGATGGTCATGCCGACCAGGGCGGGGGAGGCGTAGGGGCCGAACAGGTCGCGCTTCCTGCCGTGCCGGTCGGCGCTGCCGCGGTGGTGCATCAGGCGCGGAAACTCATGACCCTCGCCGAGCGCGATGTAGGAGAAGGAGCGGTCGTCCTTCACCAGCACGTTGAAGGGCGGCAGCAGGCGGCGGATCAGGTTCGCCTCCAGCAGGAGGGCCTCCGCCTCGGTGTGGGTGGTGACGAACTCCATGGAGCGGGTCAGCGCCACCATGCGGCGGGTGCGGTTGGGCAGCCCGTCCGTCCGGGTGTAGCTGGCCACCCGGCGTTTCAAGTTCTTCGCCTTGCCGACATACAGGATGCGCCCGTCCGCCCCGATCATCCGGTAGACGCCGGGCGTGTCCGGCAGCGTCGGCAGGGTGGCGCGGATCACCGCAACTCCATCCATCACACGAACCCGGTGTGTTGATCACGATGGCGCGGAAGGAAGCAAGGGAACGAACCGTGGACAAGGGACAATCGTCGGCCCTGTCCTTCCGAGATAAAGTCACCCCGCCTTTTGCCGCTCCACGTCCGCATCGGCGTCGGGGCGGGTGCTGTCGCGGACGACCAGCTCGCAATCCAGCCCGTGGTGCGGCTGGGCCACCGTCGTGCCGTTCAGCCGGGCCAGGATCTGGCCGGCGGCCAGCTCCCCGATCTCGCGCTGCGGCGGGCGCACGGTGGACAGCGGCGGCAGGCAGGCGGCGCTGAAGGTCAGGTCGCCGAAGCCGATCACCGCCAGATCGTCGGGCACGCTCAGCCCGCGCCGGTTCGCTTCGAACAGCACGCCCAGCGCCATGGCGTCGTTGGAGCAGACCACCCCGTCGATGTCCGGGTGAAGCGCGAACACCTCGTCGATCAGCCAGATGCCGACGGGGGTGGAAGCGGTGTCAGGAGCGGTGAAGGCGATCGGCTCGTGCAGGCCGCGGCGGCGCACCTCGTCCTCATAGCCGTCGGTGCGGCTGCGCACGCGCATGTCCTGATGAACGGCGGCGCCGATGTAGGCGACCTTGCGGCTGCCCTGGTCGTAGAGGTGGGCGGTCTGCCGGCGCCCGACCTCGAAGTGGGAGAAGCCGACCGTCATGTCCACCGCCGGGGTCTGGGCGGAGGGGATGTCCCACATCTCCACCACCGGCACGCCGGATGAGCGCAGCATGGCGCGCGTCCGCTCGGTGTGGTGCAGGCCGGTGACCACCACCGCCGCGGGCGACCAGGCGAGGAAGGCGCGGATCAACTCCTCCTCCCGCTCGGGATCGAACTCACTGACGCCGAGCAGGGTCTGGTAATGGGCGGTCTGGAAGGCGCTTTGCAGCGTGTTGTAGGTTTCCGCGAAGAAGGAGTTGGTGATGGAGGGCAGGATCACCCCCACCGTCCGGCTCTTCGCCGCGGCGAGGCTGCCCGCCACGAGGTTCGGCACGTAGCCGAGCTGGTCGATCACCGTCCGCACACGGGTCGCCAGCTCCTCCGACACCGCCTCCGGCTTGCGCAGATAGAGCGAGACGGTGCTGGGCGACACGCCGGCGGCGTTGGCCACGTCCGTCATGGTCAGCCGCTCCGTGGCGCGGCGGGTCTTCTTGCGGATGGGTTTGGCGGGTTTCGGCGGAAACGGCTTGGCGGGCGGCTGTGCGGTCATTCTCGTCCTTCCCTGCGGCGAACCTCGCCGCGCGGCGAGGCGGCATCATAGCACGCCGTTGGAAAAGCGGGGGAAATGCAGGAACGGTCAGGGCGCGGCATTCGGTTCCGCTCCAGTCATTTCCGTATCCGCCAGGGCGGCGCGCGCCTGCTCCGCGAAGAAGTCGATGAAGACTCGGATCTTCGCGGGCAGCAGGTTGCGGTGGGGGTAGAGCACGGCGAGCGTCACCGGATCCGGAGGGCAGTGCGGCAGGACGACCCGCAGCTCCCCGCGGCGCAGATGATCGGCGACCTCCCACAGCGGCTTCAGCACGATCCCTTCCCCGGCCAGCGCCCAGCCGGTCAGCACGTCGCCGTCGTCGGCGTCGAACTGGCCGGACACCGGCAGGGTCATCGGGCCTTGCGGGGTGTTCAACGTCCATTGGAACTGCTGCGATCCGGGAAAGCGCAGCAGCAGGCAGTGGTGGGACAGCAGTTCCTCGGGCCGGGCCGGCACACCCCGCCGCTCCAGGTAGGACGGTGCGGCGCAGAGCACCCGCGGCAGGTCGGCGATCTTGCGTGCGACGAAGCTGGAATCCTTCAGCGGCGCCATGCGGATGGCGACGTCGGTCGCCTCGCGCAGCAGGTCCAGCAGATGGTCGGACAGGCGCAGCCGCAGGTCGACCTGGGGGAAGGCGGCGTGGAAACGCGGCACCATCGGGGCCAGGATGCGTCGACCGAAGCCCAGCGGCGCCGTCACCCGCAGGCTGCCCACCGGCGCCCCGCCGATGGCGCCGACGCTGCTCTCCGCCCGCTCGGCCGCCTCCAGAACCTCCAGGCAGTGTTCGAAGAAGACCTTGCCGGCCTCGGTGAACTGAACCTGGCGGGTGGTGCGGTTGAGCAGGCGGGCGTTCAGATGCTCCTCCAGGCTTTGCAGCCGGTGGCTGACCACGGCGGGCGACAGGCGCAGGCTGCGCCCGGCGGCGGACAGGCTGCCCAGTTCCACCACCCGCACGAACACCCGCATGTTCTCCAGAAGCGCCACGCTTGGCCCTTTCCCCACACGCCATGGGGAATCCTCCCACCTTTCCGTTTTTTTTGAAAGTGCTGGCGCACGCATCCGCTTCCCCGCTGCGCTGCGGCAACCGTAGAGTTCAGGGTGAGGATCACCAAACGGAAGAGGCCGCGACGCATGGAGCCGATCGTCTGGGAGTGGGTCAACGTTCTGGTGCGCTGGCTGCACGTCATCACGGCCATCGCCTGGATCGGGTCGAGCTTCTATTTCATCCACCTGGACCTGTCCCTGCGGCGGCGCGACGGCCTGCCCGATGGGGTGGCGGGGGAGGCGTGGCAGGTCCACGGCGGCGGCTTCTACAACATGATGAAATACACGGTCGCCCCGCCGGAGCTGCCGGAGAAGCTGACCTGGTTCAAATGGGAAGCCTACGCCACCTGGCTCAGCGGCTTCGCGCTGCTGTCGGTGCTCTACTACCACGGCGCCGCACTCTACATGATCGACCCGGCGGTGCTGGACATTCCCTGGTGGGGCGCGGTGCTGCTCAGCCTGGGCGCCCTGGGGCTGGGCTGGCACGTCTATGACCGGCTGTGCAAGTCGCCGCTGGGCAAGGACGACGTGAAGCTGGCGGCGGCGGGCTTCGTCTTCCTGGTGCTGGTCGCCTGGGGCCTCAGCCACCTCTTCAGCGGGCGGGCGGCGATGCTGCATGTCGGGGCGCTGATCGGCACGATGATGTCGGCCAACGTCTTCCGCATCATCATCCCCAACCAGACCAAGGCGGTGGCCGCCATGAAGGCCGGGCAGGTGCCCGACCCGGCGCTGGGCAAGCAGGCCAAGCAGCGGTCGCTGCACAACAACTACCTGACGCTGCCGGTCGTCTTCCTGATGATCTCCAACCACTACCCGCTGGCCTTCGGCACGCGCTACAGCTGGGTGATCGTGGCGGTGGTGCTGGTGGTGGGGGCGGTGATCCGCCACTTCTTCAACAGCCGTCACGCCGGCAAGCCGACGCCCTGGTGGACTTGGGCGGTGGCCGCCGCGGGCGTCGCCGTCATCGTGGGCTTGAGCGCCGCCGGCACGCGGACCGACAGCGCCGCGGCGCCGGCCAGGGTGGAGTTCGCGCAGGTGGAGGAGGTGGTGCTGTCGCGCTGCTCCATGTGCCACGCGGCGCAGCCGGTGTGGGAGGGGATCGGCGTGCCGCCGCGCGGCGTGATGCTGGACAGCGCGGAGGCGATCAGCCGCCACGCGCCGCAGATCCGGACCTGGGCGGCGCTGTCCGACGCGATGCCCCCCGGCAACGTCACCGGGATCACGCCGGAAGAGCGCCGCCTGCTCGCCGCCTGGACCGATCAGCTTCCCCGGTAGGTCGAGTAGCTGTAGGGGGAGACGAGCAGCGGCACGTGATAGTGCTGGTCCGCGTTGGCGACGCCGAAGCGGATCGGCACCACGTCGAGGAAGGCGGGTTCGACGATCTCCAAGCCGGAGGCGCGGAAATAGTCGCCGGCCTCGAACACCAGCTCGTAGACGCCCGGCGTCAGGTCGGCCCCGGCGAGGAGCGGCGCGTCGCAGCGCCCGTCGGCGTTGGTGCGGGTCTGCATCAGCCGCTCCCGCCGCTCCCCGTCGATGCGGTAGAGGGTGACGGCGATCCCGGCGCCGGGCCGGCCGTGCGTCGTGTCGAGAACATGGGTGGTCAAGCGCCCGCTTCCGGACATGGGTCTCTCTCCTCGCCGTGGAATGCCGCGAAGAGACCTTATACCGCACCCCATGCCGCACCGCCGCGCGGTCCGAACGGGGCCTGCGCAAAAAGACTTTCAAACGGATCGAAAAAGCGGACCTCGGCGATTGCGGGTATGCTGCGGGGCAGGGGACCGATCAGGGAAGGCCGGGATGCGACCGAGCGAGATGGACCGTGCAAGTTTCGTCGCCCGATTTGGCGGCGTGTTCGAACATTCGCCCTGGGTCGCCGAAGGCGCCTGGGATGCCGCCGATCAGGGGGGCAACCTGCCCGACAACGCGGACGGGCTGCACGCCGCCATGGTCGCCGTCCTGCGCGCCGCCGGCCATGACCGGAAGCTGGCGCTGCTGAACGCCCACCCCGATCTGGCGGGGCGGCTGGCGCTGCGCGGCGAGCTGACCGCCGACAGCACGGCGGAGCAGGCCAGCGCCGGGCTGGACCGCTGCACGCCGGAGGAGTTCGCCCGCTTCACCGAACTGAACGACGCCTACAAGGCGCGCTTCGGCTTCCCCTTCATCCTGGCGGTCAAGGGCCGCAGCCGCGCCGACATTCTGGAGGCGTTCGAGACCCGCCTGTCCAACGGCCCGGAGGAGGAGTTCGCCACGGCGCTGGCCCAGGTCGAGCGCATCACCTGGCTGCGCCTGAAGGACCTGCTGCCGAAGGACATCGAGCCATGACGGCGTTCGGCGCGGACCTGATGGCGCGGCTGGACGCCTTCGCCGGCTTCACGGAGGAGCCGGGGCTGCTGACCCGCCTGTTCCTGACCCCGCAGCACCGCGCCGCCGCGGACTGGCTGATGGAGTTGATGGGCAAGGCCGGGATGAGCGCCCGGCTCGACCCGGCGGGAACGGTGGTCGGCCGTTACGAGGGAACCGTGCCGGGCGCGCCGGCCCTGCTGATCGGTTCCCACATCGACACGGTGCGCAACGCCGGACGGTATGATGGGAATCTGGGCGTGCTGGCCGCCGTCGCCGCGGTGGCGGAGCTGGACCGGCGCGGTGAGCGCCTGCCCTTCGCCATCGAGGTGCTGGGCTTCGGCGACGAGGAGGGGGTGCGCTTCCCCGTGACCCTGACCGGCAGCCGCGCCGTGGCCGGCCGCTTCGACCGGGTGGCGCTGGAGACGCGCGACCGCGACGGCGTGCGCATGGCCGACGCGCTGCGCGCCTTCGGCGGCGACCCCGAGGCCATCACCACGGCGGCCCGCAAGCCGGGGGAGGCGCTGGCCTTCCTGGAGGTCCACATCGAACAGGGGCCGGTGCTGGAGGCGGAAGGGTTGCCGGTCGGCATCGTCACGGCCATCAACGGCGCCACGCGCTTCGCCGTCCGGCTGCGCGGCATGGCCGGCCACGCCGGCACGGTGCCCATGGCGCTGCGCCGCGACGCGCTGGCCGCCGCCGCCGAGATGACTCTGGCGGCGGAGCGGGTGGCCGCGGCCTCCGACGCCGGGCTGGTGGCGACGGTGGGCCGGATCGAGGCGAAGCCGGGCGCCGTCAACGTCATCCCCGGCGAGGCCGCCTTCACCCTCGACGTCCGCGCGCCGGAGGACACCGTGCGGCGGGACGCCTGCGCCGCCATCCTCGCCGACTTCGAGGCGATCGCCACCCGCCGCAGCGTGGAGCTGGCGGTGGAGACCACCCACGACGCGGCGGCCGCCCCCTGTTCCCCCGGCATCCGGCGGCAGATCGAAGCCGCCGTGATCCGCGCCGGCGTCCGTCCCTTGTCGCTGCCCAGCGGCGCCGGGCATGATGCCATGGCCTTCGCCGGCGTGCTGCCGATGGGCATGCTGTTCGTCCGCTGTGCGGGTGGCATCAGCCACAACCCCGCCGAATCCATCACCGCGGAGGACGCCGACCTGTCGGTGCAGATCCTCCTGGACATCATCCGCCACTTCGAGCACGAGACCCCGACACCATGACCGACACCGCCCAAAAGGCCATCCGCGCTTTCCTGGAGCAGACCCGCGACGAGCAGGTCCGCTTCCTGGCCGAACTGGTCAAGGTGCCCTCCGACAATCCGGCCGGCGACTGCGCCCCCCACGCGGAGCGTGCCGCCGAACTGCTGGAGGCCATGGGCCTGACGGTGGAGCGCCACCCGGTCCCGGCGGAGCTGGTGCGGGCCAACGGCATGATCTCCGCCACCAACCTGATCGTGCGCCGCCGCTTCGGTGACGGGCCGACCGTGGCGCTGAACGCCCACGGCGACGTGGTGCCGCCGGGCGAGGGCTGGACCCGCGACCCCTACGGGGCGGAGGTGGTGGACGGCTGGATGTACGGGCGCGGCGTCGCCGTCTCGAAGTCCGACTTCGTCACCTACACCTACGCGCTGCTGGCTCTGGAGAAGGCCGGTCTTGACCGCGGCACGGTGGAACTGCACCTGACCTACGACGAGGAGGCGGGCGGCGAGATCGGGCCGAAATGGCTGCTCGACGAGGGGCTGACCAAGCCGGACTTCGCCATTGCCGCGGGCTTCAGCTACGGCGTCGTCACCGCGCACAACGGCTGCCTGCATCTGGAGGTCGAGGTCACCGGCAAGTCTGCCCACGCCGCCCTGCCGATGACCGGCATCGACGCGCTGGAGGCGACGACGGCGATCCTCGGCGCGCTCTATGAGCACCGCAAGGGCTACGCCGGCACCGTGTCGGCGGTGGGCGGCATCGGCTCGCCGCAGTTGACGGTCGGGCTGATCAAGGGCGGCATCAACACCAACGTCGTTCCCGACCGCGTGACCCTGCGCCTCGACCGCCGCATGATCCCGGAGGAGGCGCCGGAGACGGTGGAGGAGACGTTGCGCGCGGTCATCGCGGAGGCGGCCACGGCATTCCCGAAGGCCCGCGTGGACATTCGCCGCATCCTGCTGGCCCGCCCGCTGACCCCGCTGCCCGGCACCGACCGGCTGGCCGCCGTCCTCTGCGCCCACGCCAGCCGCGTCATGGGCGAGCCCGTGGAGACCAAGGGCGTGCCGCTTTACACCGACGCGCGCCATTACTCCGACGCGGGCGTGCCCATCGCCCTGTTCGGCGCCGGTCCCCACACCATCGAGGAGGCCAACGCCCACCGCGCCGACGAGCGCCTGCCGCTGTCCGACCTGTTCAAGGCGACGGAGGTTGTCGCGCTGGCGCTGTTGGAGGTGCTGGGCGAGGGTTGAGGCTGCACTGGTGCTGACCTTGCCCCCACCCTAACCCTCCCCCGCTGTCGCAGGGGAGGGGACTTCATTCTCCCTCCCCTGCGACAGCGGGGGAGGGCCGGGGAGGGGGAAACGGCCCTCCCCCAAAACGACAAGGACGACCCGCCGGTGATCATCGAGAACGATCTGAAGCTGGACTTCAAGGACGTGCTGATCCGCCCGAAGCGCAGCACCCTGGAAAGCCGCAACGACGTGGACATCGAGCGGACCTTCCGCTTCGTCCACAGCGGGCTGGAATGGACGGGCTTCCCGCTGATCGCGGCCAACATGGACGTGGTCGGCACTATGGCCGTCGCCCGCGCCCTGTCGCGCTTCGGCGCGATGACCGCGCTGCACAAGCACTACCCGGCCGAAGCCCTGATCCCCTTCTTCCGCGACGAGGACACGGCCAACGTCTTCTACTCGCTGGGCACGACGGAGGCCGACTACGACAAGTTCCAGGCGGTGAAGGCCAAGGCCCCGGTGGCCAAGCTCTGCCTGGACGTCGCCAACGGCTACACGGAACGCTTCGTGCGCGTCATCAGCCGGTTGCGGAAGGAGAATCCGGACATGGTCATCATGGCCGGCAACGTGGTGACCGGCGACATGACCGAGGCGCTGGTGCTCGCCGGGGCCGACATCATCAAGGTCGGCATCGGGCCGGGGTCGGTCTGCACCACGCGCAAGATGACCGGCGTCGGCTACCCGCAGCTCTCCGCCATCATCGAATGCGCCGATGCCGCGCACGGGCTGAAGGGGCAGGTCTGCGGCGACGGCGGCTGCACGGTGCCGGGCGACATCTCCAAGGCCTATGGCGCCGGGTCGGACTTCGTGATGCTCGGCGGCATGCTGGCCGGCCACGATGAGTGCGAGGGAGATATCCGCTACGAGGAGCGCGGCGGGCAGAAGGTGCCGGTGGCGATGACCTTCTACGGCATGTCGTCCGACACGGCGATGCACAAGTACGCGGGCGGCGTAGCTTCCTACCGGGCGTCGGAGGGCAAGACCGTGGAGGTCCCCTACCGTGGACCGATCGACGGCACGATGCAGGAGATCATGGGCGGCGTGCGCAGCATGATGACCTACATTGGCGCCACCAAGCTGAAGGAGGTGTCGAAGCGGACCACCTTCGTCCGCGTCGGCGCGCAGCTGAACACCGTCTTCGGCGGGTGATGCCGCGGGAGGTACCCTGGTTCGGTACCTCCTTCTCGACCGCCTTCGCCCGGAACCACCGGCGGGTTCCACCGTTCGCAGGATGTGCGGACGGGTGGGGCGCGGACGGCGTGCCCCCCTTGTCCGCCTTTTGGCAGGACGAGGAAGGCAGAGCTTATGCGTGATTTCGATGGTGCCGCTCCAGCCTATGTGGGGCGGACGGACGGGCCGGCGGTCTTCGATTACCTGATCGTCGGGGCGGGTTTCGCCGGCAGCGTGCTGGCGGAACGGCTGGCGGCGGGCCTGGACAAGCGGGTGCTGCTGATCGACCGGCGTCCGCACATCGGCGGCAACGCCTACGACCATCACGACGACGCGGGCGTGCTGATCCATCGCTACGGCCCGCACATCTTCCACACCAATTCGCAGCCGGTGGCGGACTATCTGTCTCGCTTCACCCAGTGGCGCCCCTACGAGCACCGGGTGCTCGCCCATGTCGACGGGCAGCTGGTTCCCATCCCCATCAACCGGACGACGGTCAACCGGCTCTACGGGTTGGACCTCGACGAGGCCGGCGTGGCGGAGTTCCTGAAAAGCCGGGCGGAACCGGTGGCCGACGTCCGCACCTCGGAGGACGTGGTGGTCGGCGCGGTCGGGCGGGAGCTGTACGAGAAGTTCTTCCGCGGCTACACCCGCAAGCAATGGGGCCTCGACCCGTCGGACCTCGACAAGGCGGTGACGGCGCGGGTGCCGACGCGGACCAACGACGACGACCGCTATTTCGGCGACAGCTTCCAGAACATGCCGCTGCACGGCTACACGCGGATGTTCGAGAACATGCTCGACCACCCGAACATCACCATCCGCCTGGGCGTCGATTTCCGCGACGTGGTGCGCGACGTGCGCTACCGCAACCTGATCTTCACCGGCCCGGTAGACGAGTATTTCGGCCACCGCTTCGGCAAGCTGCCCTACCGCTCCCTGACCTTCCGGCACGAGACGGTCGATCAGGAATGGTTCCAGCCCGTCGCCGTGGTGAACTATCCCGGCGAGGAGGTGCCGCACACCCGCATCACCGAATACAAGCACCTGACCGGCCAGACGAACCCGCAAACCAGCCTGACCTACGAATACCCGTCGGCGGAGGGCGACCCCTACTACCCGATCCCCCGCGCGGAGAACGCCGCCCTCTACCGCAAGTACCAAGAGCTGGCCGACGCCACGCCGAACGTCCATTTCGTCGGGCGGCTGGCGACCTACCGCTACTACAACATGGATCAGGTGGTGGCGCAGGCGCTGGCGCTCTACACCCGCATCGCCAAGGCCGAAGGCGCCGTGGCGGAGGGCGCGCGCGGCATTTCCGGGATCGGCGCCGCCCCGCAGCCCGCTCCATCGTCCGCTCCGGTCCGCAGCAGGAGGGAAGCGTCATGAAAGCGTTCGGAATGGCTTTGGCCACCGCGGTCGTCCTCGCCATCGGCGCCAGCGTGATCCTGGAAGGCACGCTGGGCCGCACCGCCGACGAGACCTTCGCCGCCCCCTCGGTCCGGCTGAGCGAGGAGAACACCGTGCAGCACCGGAACTTCACGGGGCACTGAGGACCGCGTTTCGGGAGGAGGGGACAGCGCGCCCCCTCCCCATCCGGGTCGCTACATGTCCAGCCCGACGTCGAGGTTCGGCGCGCTGTGGGTCAGCCAGCCGACCGAGATCATGTCCACGCCGGCCTCCGCGATGGCCCGCACGGTGGACAGGGTGACGTTGCCCGACGCCTCCGTCACCATGCGGCCGTCCACCATGGCGACGGCGTGGCGCAGCGTCGGCGGGTCCATGTTGTCGAGCAGGACGACGTCGACCGGCAGGGTCAGCAGTTCCTCCAGCTGGGCCAGCGTGTCGACCTCGACCTCCACCTTCACCATGTGGCCGATGGCTGCGCGGACGCGCTCGACCGCCGGGCGGATGCCGCCGGCCACGGCGATGTGGTTGTCCTTGACCAGAACCGCGTCGTCGAGCCCGAAGCGGTGGTTGAAGCCGCCGCCCAGCCGCACCGCCTGCTTTTCCAGGACGCGCAGGCCGGGGGTGGTCTTGCGGGTGCAGACGATGCGGGCGCGTGTTCCCTCGACCTCGCGCACCAGCGCGCGGGTGGCGGTGGCGATGCCGGACAGGCGGCCCAGCAGGTTCAGCGCCGTGCGCTCCGCCGTCAGAAGGGCGCGCGCGCGGGCCGTCACGGTGGCGATGGTGGCGCCGGGGGGCACGTCGTCGCCGTCGCCCTGCTCCACCCGCAGCTCCGCCGCCGGGTCGAGGATGCGGAAGGCGGACAGGGCGACCTCCAGCCCGGCGACGCGCCCGTCCTTGCGCGCGGCCACCCGCGCCGTCGCCACGGCCTCCGCCGGGACGATGCTGTCGGTGGTGATGTCGCCGGCCCGCCCGAGATCCTCCGCCAGGGCGGCGCGGACGATCGGTTCATAGGTCAGAGGATGGAGCATGCGGCGTCTCCGGTCAGGGGGCCGGCGGCCCCGGTCAGGTCGGTGAGGGTGAAGCGGTGGCGCTGCGCCGCCGGGTCTTCCTGCGGGAAGTCGGTGCGGAAATGCGCCCCGCGGCTTTCGCTGCGGGCAAGCGCTGCGTGGACGATCAGCCGTCCGGCCAGCAGGCGGTTGCGCGCCTCGCCCCAGCAGCGGACGGCGGCAAGCTCCGCCGGGCCGACGCCGCACAGCGCGTCGAGCGCCACGGCGAGCCGGTCCAGCTTGCGCCGGGCGGCCAGCAGCCCCACCCCGTCGCGCACCAGCCCGGCGCCCTGGTAGAGCGTGCGGCGGGATTCGTCGGTGATGGCGTCGAGCAGGCCGGCCCCGACCTCCCCGGCGACGGCCGGCGCTTCGGGCAAGGCGAAGGGCGGCAGGGGAGGGAGGTCCCGCCCGGCCACGTCGCGGGCCACCCGCGCGCCGAACACCAGCGCCTCCAGCAGCGAGTTGCTGGCCAGCCGGTTGGCGCCGTGGACGCCGGTGCAGGCGACCTCGCCGCAGGCCCACAGCCCGTCCAGGCTGGTCCGCCCGGCGGGATCCGTGACCACCCCGCCCATGTGGTAGTGCGCCGCCGGGGCGACCGGCACCGGCTCCCGCCACGGGTCCAACCCGTGGGCGGCGCAGAGCGCCAGCACGGTGGGAAAGCCGTCCGGCTTGGCGGCCAGCGCCGGGCGCATGTCCAGCCGCACCGGCTCCCCCGCCGCGACGCGGGCGCCGATGGCGCGGGCCACCACATCGCGCGGCGCCAGCTCGGCCAACGGGTGTTCCGCCGCCATGAAACGGACCCCGCGCCGGTCGAGCAGCACCGCCCCGGCGCCGCGCAGCGCCTCGGTCAGCAGGGGGGCGGGGTCGGCGTCCACGGCGAGCGCCGTCGGGTGGAACTGCACAAACTCCACGTCGGCGAGCAGCGCCCCGGCCCGCGCGGCCAGCGCCAGCCCGTCGCCGGTCGCCTCCGGCGGGTTGGTGGTGCGGGCGTAGGCCCCGCCGACCCCGCCGGTCGCCAGCACCACGCGCGGCGCGCGGTGGAACACCCAGCCTTCGGGATGGCAGGCCAGCACGCCGCAGACCCGCCCGTGGCGCACCGCCAGATCGACGGCGAAGGCGTCGCTCTCCACCCGGATCGACGGGGTGGCGCGCACCCGCTCGGCCAGCGCCGCGACCAGCGTCGCCCCGGTGGCGTCGCCCCCGGCATGGACGATGCGCGCCGCCCCGTGCGCCGCCTCCCGCCCGAGCAGGGGCGCGCCGTCGGCGCTGCGGTCGAAGGGCAGCCCGGCGAGGAGCAGCGCCCGCACCCGCTCCGCCCCCTCGCTGGTCAGCAGGAGGGCGCGGCCCGGGTCCACGAAGCCGGCGCCGGCGGCCACCGTGTCGGCGGCGTGCGCCTCCGCCCCGTCGCCGGGACCGATGGCGGCGGCGATGCCGCCCTGGGCGTGGTTGCTTGAGCCGCCCGGCAGGTCCGGCGTCTTGGTCAGCAGCGTGACGGCGCGCGGCGCCAGATGCAGGGCGGCGGTCAGCCCGGCCATGCCGGAGCCGATGACGACCACCTCCGAATCGCGGACCATGTAAGGGGTGGGCATGGGCGGGTTCTCTCGATGGAGAATCTAGCCCTCTCCCCTCCGGGAAGAGGGTGGCCCGAAGGGCCGGTGAGGGGGATGCGCTTTCGCCGGACGTACCGCAACGCGCAACCCCCTCACCCTAACCCTCTCCCCAGAGGGGAGAGGGAATGGAGGATCAGCGCGGCTTGACGGCCAGCATCCGTTCCACCGAGCGGCGGGCGCGGTCGGCCACCTCCGGCGCGATGGTCACCTGCGGTTCCAGCGTGCGCAGGCTGTCCAGGATGTTCGCCAGGGTGATCTTCTTCATGTGCGGACACAGGTTGCAGGGCCGCACGAACTCCGTCTCCGGCGAGGCGGCGGCGACGTTGTCGCTCATCGAGCATTCGGTGACCATCAGCACCCGCGGCGGGCGGCGGTCCGCCACGAAATCGACCATGCGGGCGGTGGAGCCGACGAAGTCCGCGGCCTCCAGGACGTCGGGCGGGCATTCCGGGTGGGCGATGACGATCAACTCGTCGAAGCGCCCGCGGAACTCGCGGATCTCGTCGCCGGTGAAGCGCTCGTGCACCTCGCAATGGCCCTTCCAGGCGATGATCTCAACGTTGGTCTGGGTGGCGACGTATTTCGCCAGATACTCGTCGGGCAGCATGATGACGCGCGGTGCGCCCAGCGACTCCACCACCTCCACCGCGTTGCCGGAGGTGCAGCAGATGTCCACCTCCGCCTTCACGTCGGCCGAGGTGTTGACGTAGGCGACCACCGGCACGCCCGGATAGCGCTCGCGCAGCAGCCGCACGTCGGCGGCGGTGATCGATTCGGCCAGCGAGCAGCCCGCCCCGGTGTCGGGGATCAGCACCGTCTTCGACGGGTTCAGCAGCTTCGCCGTCTCCGCCATGAAATGCACGCCGGCGAGCACGATGACGTCGGCATCGGTCTGGGTCGCCCGTGCGGCGAGCGCGAGGCTGTCGCCCACGATGTCGGCCACGCCGTGGAAGATCTCCGGCGTCTGGTAGTTGTGGGCGAGGATCACCGCGTTGCGCTCCCGCTTCAGGCGGTTGATCTCGTGGACCAGCGGGGCGTGGAACGGCCATTCGACGGCGGGGACCACGCGCTTCATGCGCTCGTAGATCGGCTGCGTCGCCGCGGCGATGTCGGGCGTGTAGGCAAGGCCGGTGGTGTCGCGCATGGCGCATTCCTTTAATGCTCGTCGTGAGCAAAACCATAAATGCTCGATACGAGCATATCAAGCGGAAAAGGATGCGTCTCGCGAATCGTTCGTGTGCTCCCTTACTTGGCTTCCTGGCTGCTCAGATCGGAGGGGTTTTCGGAGCGGGTCGGCTCGTGCCCCATGTCGGGCTCGCTGGCCCATTGGTTCGGCCGGGGCACCGGGTTGCCCTGCAAGTCGGGCGGTGCCCGGCGGACGTCGGCCAGCGCCTGCTGAAGCTCCGCCCCCTGGGTTTCGCCGCTGGTGGTGGCCTTGGGCGCGCGGACGCCCTGCTGGTTGGGGGGCGGCTCCTGGCTTTGCTGCACCTTGATGTCGTTGGACAGCGACTCCTTGGTGGCTTCCTGGGCGATGACGTTGCCGGTCATCAGCAGCCCGGCGACAAGGCTGGAGGAAATGAGAGCGGCGAGCAAGGCGGCGGACTCCTTTGGGCAAGGGGGGCGACAAGGCCGTCCCCCACCAACAGGCGCGGGCACCAACCCTCGCGTTCGTGCGTTATCAGGGGCATGGACCCGACCGACGCCCCGACACTGCCGCCCATCTTCCGCCCCTGGCCCGCCGAGGCGGACGGCCCCTTCGCTACCGCCTGCCGCTTCGCCGCGGAGGAGGCGGCGCCCGGCACGCTCGTCCACAATGGCCGGCGCGACCGGCTGGACGTGGCGGTGGTGCTGGTTCCCGACCGTCCGGACGCGGGTGACGGCCTCGCCGCCGTTACCCTGGTCGCGCTGGCCGACGCGCTGGAGGCGCTGGGGCCGCCGAACCAGAGCATCCGCTTCGACGGCGCGGGCCGCCTGCTGCTGAACGGCGCCGTGGCCGGCCGGGTGACCGTCGCGCTGGGTCCCGGCGCCGAGGACGGGCTTCCCGCTTGGGCCGTGGTCGGCGCGGAGTTGGAGGTTCTGGGCGACCCCGACGATCCCGACCCCGGACGCCGCCCCGACCGCACGGCTCTGCGCGAGGAGGGCTTCGGCGACACCGACGCCGTGGCGGTGCTGGAGAGCTTCACCCGGCATCTCCTGACCTGGATCGACCGTTGGATGGAAGCGGGCTTCGAGCCGGTGCGGCGGGTCTGGGAACAGCGACTGGTCCGCAAGGCAGAGGGGACACGGTCATGATCGGACAAGCCGAACGGCGCGGCGTCGGGATCACGGTGGAGCGCCAGCGCATCGACAACCCCTGGGTGGACGCCCGCTGGCGGGTGACCGGCGCTCTGCCGGCGCTGCCCGACCGCGCGCCCTGGACCGTGCTGTCGCAGGACGGCGAGCGCACCGGCTATTACGCGGGCGCCACCGAGATCGTGCTCCATCCCGGCGAGACGGAGAACTACGTCGAGAATCTGAAGGGCGGCCACCCGATGCTCTACGTCATCCTGCGCCGCTGTGCGGAGGAGCCGGGGCTGCGGCTGCTCGCCGTCACCGTCGATCCCGGCGAGGTGGACGCCCATTCCGACGCGGGCGACGATCTGATCGAGGCCATCCCCCTGCCGCCCGATCTCGCGGAATGGATGCGCGATTTCGTGGCCCGCCACCATACCGAACGACCCTTCTACAAGCGTCAGCGCGACCGCGCCGACCCGGAGGCGCTGGCCCGCCGCGCCCCAGTCTCTCAACCCGGAAAGGATCAGCGCCATGGATGACCGTGCCATGGATCACGGGTCCCAAGGCTTCCTGTCTCGCTGGTCCCGCCGCAAGCAGGAGGCGCGCGCGCTTCCCATCGAAAACCCCGAGCCGCAGGCGGAGCGGGATGCGGCGGTGGAGCCGCAGGCCGTCGCCGTTCCGCCGCCGGAACCCTTCGACCCGGAGAGCCTGCCGCCGGTGGAGAGCCTGGGCGCGGACAGCGACTACACCGGTTTCCTCGCCAGCAACGTCCCGCAGGAGCTGAAGCGGCTGGCCCTGCGCAAGGCCTGGACCAGCGACCCGGTGATCGCGGGCTTCCGCGGCTTCGCCGAGTATGACTGGGACTGCAATGCCCCCGGCTATGGCAAGCTGCTCGACACCGACCGCATCGCCGACCTGCTGGACCGCATCGCCACCGACGAGAAGCCGCTGGAGGAGGAGAAGCCGGAGGAGGTGGTGGTCGCTGGGGTGGAGGAGTCTGAGGAAGGTGAGGGTCTTGCCCCCACCCCGGCCCTCCCCCGCTGCGCGGGAGAGGGTGCCTTAGGCGAAGCGGCGTCCGTCCCCTCCCCTGCGAAAGCGGGGGAGGGTTAGGGAGGGGGCAAGCGCTGAAGCAATCAGGCATCCCCGCCACCCCGCCTGGACTGCGCAACCTTTGGGCAATCCCGCTGTTGTCGCTGATGAGCCGGACCTTAACCGGCCAGGGAAAAGGCGAAGCGGGGCAAGGGCATGGCGGAAACGGCCTTCATCGACGACGCGGATCGGCTGCGGGCGCAGGCGTACGGCCTGCTGGCCCATCTTTTGGCGCGTCCGCCGTCGCACGACTTGCTGGCCACGGTCGGGGCTCTGTCCGGGGATGGTTCGCCGCTGGGCCGGGCCATCAGCGATCTGGCCGTACGCGCCCGGACGCTCGCCGACGACCCGGACGGTGAACACCGGGTCGAGCGCGAGTATCATGAGCTGTTCCTCGGGGTGACACGGGGCGAGCTGGTTCCCTTCGCCTCCTACTACCGCACCGGCTTCCTGATCGACCGGCCACTCGCCCGCCTGCGCGAGGACATGCAGGCGCTGGGCATCGAGTGCGCGCCCGGCGTCAGCGAGCCCGAGGACCACATCGCCGCCATCGCCGAGATCATGGGCGCGCTGGCCGCCGGCACCGTCGGCGCGGCGGACGGCGAGCCGGACCTGCCACGCCAGAAACGCTTCTTCGAGCGCCACCTCGCCCCCTGGGCGGGCCGCTTCTTCCAGGACCTGGAGGAGGCGTCGGCGGCGCATCTCTACCGGCCCCTGGGCACCTTCGGGCGGCTGTTCCTGGACATCGAGACCAACGCCTTTGCGATGATCGCGCCCGCCCCTCCGGGCGCGCCGCGCGGGGCCGACCAGCGGGAGGGCACGATCCATGCACCGTGACGACAGCCAGAAGAAAACCGGACTGGAACGCCGCAGCCTGCTGAAGGGCCTCGGGCTGGGTGCGGCGGGAGCCGCCGCGGCGGCCGCCACCCTGCGCGCCGCCCCGGCGGAGGCGATGGAATCGCGGCAGGAGCAGGTGAAGTCCCGCTACCGCGAAACCGAACACGTGAAGCGTTTCTACGCGCTGAACCGACTCTGACCGCGACTTTGATCCAGAGGGCCGCCCCATGCTCGTCAAGCGCAACGCCGGAACCGCCGCCACCCGCGCCTCCCTCGCCCGCCGCCTGAACGGACTGTCCGCGGGCACCGCCGGGCTGGGAGAAACCGTCGACCGCCGCGGCTTCCTGAAGACCTCCGGCCTCGCCGCCGGGGGCATGGCGGCGCTGGGCGCGCTGCCCGCCGCGATGATCCAAAAGGCCGAGGCCGGGCCGACCCTGCCCAACGTCGAGATCGTCACCCGCAAGAACGTCTGCACCCACTGCTCGGTCGGCTGCACGGTGATCGCGGAGGTGCAGAACGGCGTCTGGACCGGGCAGGAGCCGGGCTGGGAAAGCCCGATCAGCCAGGGCGCGCACTGCGCCAAGGGCGCCTCGGTGCGCGAGCTGACCAAGGGCGAGCGGCGGGTGAAATACCCGATGAAGCTGGTCGACGGCCAGTGGCAGCGCATCTCCTGGGATCAGGCCATCGAGGAGATCGGGACCAAGCTGCTGGAGATCCGCGAGCAGTCCGGGCCGGACGCCACCTTCTGGCTTGGCTCCGCCAAATTCTCCAACGAGGGCGCCTATCTCTTCCGCAAGCTGGCGGCCTTCTGGGGAACCAACAACGTCGATCATCAGGCGCGCATCTGCCACAGCACCACGGTCGCCGGGGTGGCGAACACCTGGGGCTACGGCGCCATGACCAACAGCTACAACGACATCCAGAATTCCAAGGCGCTGCTGATCATCGGCGGTAACCCGGCGGAGGCGCACCCCGTCTCGTTGCCGCACATGCTGCGCGGCAAGGAGCACAACCGCACGCCCTTCATCGTCATCGACCCGCGCTTCACCCGCACCGCCGCCCACGCCACCGACTATGTGCGCATCCGGCCGGGCACCGACATCCCGGTCACCTGGGGCATCCTCTGGCACATCTTCGAGAACGGCTGGGAGGACAAGGAGTACATCCGCCAGCGCGTCTACGGCATGGACGAGATCCGCGCCGAGGTGAAGAAGTGGGACCCCGCGACGGTGGAGCGGGTCAGCGGCGTGCCCGGCGAGCAGCTCTACCGCGTGGCGGAGGCGCTGGCGAAGAACCGGCCGTCCACCGTCATCTGGTGCATGGGCATCACCCAGAAGACCACCGGCACCGCCAACGTCCGCGCCCTGTCGATCCTGCAGCTGGCGCTCGGCAACATCGGGGTGGCCGGCGGCGGCGCCAACATCTACCGCGGCCATTGCAACGTGCAGGGCGCCACCGACTTCGGGCTCGACGTCTCCACGCTGCCCTCCTACTACGGGCTGGCCGAGGGGGCGTGGAAGCATTTCTGCCGCGTCTGGGACGTCGACTACGACTGGATGAAGGCCCGCTTCTCCTCCAAGGAGCTGATGGAGGCCAAGGGCATCCCGACCACCCGCTGGTTCGACGGCGTCACCTACAAGCCGGAGGAGATCCAGCAACCGTCGCCGCTGAAGGCGATGGTCGTCTTCGGCCACGGCGGCAACACCGTTACCCGCATGCCGGAGATGCTGAAGGGGCTGGAGCAGCTGTCCCTGCTCGTCATCGCCGATCCGCACCCGACCACCTTCGCCGCCTTCAAGGAACGCAAGAACGGCACCTACATCCTGCCGGCCTGCACCCAGTTCGAGACGGACGGTTCGCGCACCTGCTCCAACCGGTCGATGCAGTGGGGCGAGAAGGTCGTGGAGCCGATCTTCGAGTCCAAGGACGACTACACCATCATCTATCTGCTGGCCCGCAAGTTCGGCTTCGCTGACGAGATGTTCAAGCACATCACGGTGGAGGAGACCCGCCCGGTGCCCGAGGACATCCTGCGGGAGATCAACCGCGGTTGCCTGTCCACCGGCTACACCGGCCAGTCGCCGGAGCGGTTGAAGATGCACATGAAGCATCAGGCCGACTTCGACAAGATCACCATGCAGGCGACCAGCGGTCCGCTGAAGGGCGAGTATTACGGCCTGCCCTGGCCCTGCTGGGGCCATCCGGAGCTTCGCCACCCCGGCTGCGCCGTTCTCTACGACACCTCCAAGCATGTGATGGAGGGCGGCGGCGTCTTCCGCGCCCGATTCGGGGTGGAGCGCAACGGCGTCAGCCTGCTCGCCGACGGCTCCTATTCCAAGGGCTCGGAGATCGAGGACGGCTATCCCGAATTCACCATGGCGATGCTGCGCAAGCTGGGTTGGGACAAGGACCTGACGGCGGAGGAGATGCGCGTTATCCAGGCCATCGGCGGCGACAAGACCGACGAGGTGAGCTGGCAGACCGACCTGTCCATGGGCATCATCCGCGTCGCGCTGAAGCATGGATGCTCACCGCACGGCAACGCCAAGGCCCGTGCCGTCGCCTGGAACCTGCCCGACCCGGTGCCGCTGCACCGCGAGCCGATCTACTCCCCGCGGCCGGAGCTGGTGAAGGAGTACCCGGCAATCGAGGACCGGCGCGATTTCCGCCTGCCGCAGCTCGCCCGCTCGCTCCAGTTCAAGATCGCGGACAGCGACATCCGCCAGCGCTTCCCCTTCATCCTGACCTCCGGACGGCTGGTCGAGTATGAGGGCGGCGGCGAGGAGACCCGCTCCAACCCCTGGCTGGCCGAGCTGCAGCAGTCGATGTTCGTGGAGATCAACCCCAAGGACGCCGAGCGCCTGGGCATCCGCGACGGCGGCATGGTCTGGGTCTACGGGCCGGAGGACAACTCGAAGGCGCGGATGCGCGCTCTGGTGACCGAACGCATCGGCGCCGGCACGGTCTTCATGCCCTTCCACTTCTCCGGCTACTGGCAGGGCAACAGCCTGCGGGAGAACTACCCGCCGGGCACCGACCCCATTGTCCTGGGCGAGCCGGCCAACGGGGTGACGACCTACGGCTACGACCCCATGACCTTCATGCAGGAAACCAAGGTGACGCTGTGCCGCGTCGAACCGGCCTGACGCGCCCCAGGGAGGATAGACATTCATGGCCCGCATGAAATTCCTGTGCGACGCGGAACGCTGCATCGAGTGCAACGCCTGCGTCACCGCCTGCAAGAACGAGCACGACATCCCCTGGGGCATCAACCGCCGCCGCGTCATCACGCTGAAGGACGGCGTGCCGGGCGAACGGTCGATCTCCATGGCCTGCATGCACTGCAACGACCCGCCCTGCGCCGCGGTCTGCCCGGTGGACTGCTTCTACCAGACGGCGGACGGGGTGGTGCTGCACTCGAAGGACCTGTGCATCGGCTGCGGCTACTGCTTCTACGCCTGCCCCTTCGGCGCGCCGCAGTACCCGCAGGCGACCAACTTCGGCGGGCGCGGCAAGATGGACAAATGCACCTTCTGCACCGGCGGTCCGGAAGCGGACAACACGATGGAGGAGTACCAGAAATACGGCACCAACCGGCTGGCCGAGGGCAAGCTGCCGCTCTGCGCGGAGATGTGTTCCACCCGCGCGCTGATGGCCGGTGACGGCGACGTCCTGGCCGACATCTACAAGGAGCGGACGGTGCGCCGCGGCTACGGTTCCGGCGCCTGGGGCTGGTCCACCGCTTATGGGCAAAACGACCGCGGCGACGCCTTCAGCCCGGGCCGCGAGGGCACCGGCGGGAGCTGAGGGGGTGGGGGGCTGTCTGGGGTTTTGCCCCCACCCTAACCCTCCCCCGCTGGGCGGGGGAGGGGACCATTCTCCCTCCCCTGCGCAGCGGGGGAGGGCCGGGGTGGGGGCAAGCGTCCCCCGATCACGCACCCCGCAAAGCGCACATTCTAGGGAAGGACGCGACATGACGAAGCTCCTGCGCCCCCTGTTGGTCCTGTTCGTTCTGCTGCTCGCCGCCCCGGCGGTGCAGGCGCAGTTCTACCAGACGCCGGGGCCGACCTCGCCGACCTCGAAGGACGAGGTGCAGCTCTACCAGACGCCGGACGGCAAGCTCACCGGGCGGGTCAGCATTCCCGACGGGAAGCTGGGCGTCCTGGTCCAGCCGGAAGGGCGGGAGTGGCGCGAGTTCCGCATGGTCTGGCTGAAGATCATCGCCGGCGCCCTGATTCTGGGGCCGATCGCGGTGCTGGCGATCTTCTACCTGATCCGCGGCACCATCCGCATCCAGGGCGGCCGGTCGGGGCGCCCGGTGCCGCGCTTCAGCGGCATGGACCGCTTCGCCCACTGGACGACGGCGGTCAGCTTCCTGCTGATGGCGCTGACTGGGCTGATCCTGACCTTCGGGCGCATGCTGCTGATTCCGCTGATCGGCCACCCGAACTTCACGATGCTGGCCGAGGCCAGCAAGTACATGCACAATTTCTTCAGCGTGCCGTTCGTCCTCGGGCTGGTGCTGATCTTCGTGCTGTGGGTGCGCGACAACATCCCGGAGAAGGCCGATCTCGTCTGGCTGAAGACGCTCGGCGGCGTGCTGAGCAAGTCCGGCGAGCATCCGGAGGCCGGGCGCTTCAACGCCGGTCAGAAGGGCGTCTTCTGGGCGGTGGTGTTCGGCGGTTTCGCGCTGTCGCTCACCGGCTTCCTGCTGATGATGCCCTTCGCCGTCACCGGGATCGGCGGCATGCAGATCCTGCATGTGGCGCACGGGGTGGTGGCCGCGCTGATGATCGCGCTGATCATCGGGCACATCTACATCGGCACCATCGGCATGGAGGGCGCCTTCGACGCCATGGGCAGCGGCGTGGTGGACGAGAATTGGGCCAAGGACCATCACCGCCGCTGGTACGAGGAGCAGCTCCGCAACGGCCGGGCCAACGAGGACGAACGGCTGCGGCATCGCGCGGCGGAGTGAGGCGCGGAACACCTCTCGACAGGCGGGCCGGCATGACCGATCCTTCCGCGCAACGAATTGTGCGCAGGGGGGAAGCATGCCGCTCGACCACCGGGAGTCGCTGTTCCGCCGGATCGCGGAACGGCGCGACGACCTTGTCGCGCTGACCCGCGACCTGATCCGCATCCCCACCGTGAACCCGCCCGGCGACGTCTACACCGACTGCGCGGAATTCCTCGGGCGGCGGCTGGCCGGGCGCGGCTTCGCCGTGGAGTATGTGCGGGCGGAAGGCGCACCGGGCGACAGCGACCGCTACCCGCGCACCAATGTCATCGCCCGGATCGAAGGGCGCGAGCCCGGCCCCTGCGTGCATTTCAACGGCCACATCGACGTGGTGCCCGCCGGCCAGGGCTGGACGGTCGATCCCTTCGAAGGGGTGGTGAAGGACGGGCGCGTCTACGGCCGCGGCGCCTGCGACATGAAGGGCGGGATCGCCGCGTCGATCATTGCCGTGGAGGCGATCCTGGAGGAGGGCATTCCCTTCCCCGGCGCGCTGGAAATCTCCGGCACGGTGGACGAGGAGTCCGGCGGTTACGGCGGGGTCGGGCATCTCGCCAAGCTCGGCTATTTCTCCCGCCCGCGGGTCGACCACGTCATCATTCCGGAACCGCTGAACGTGGACCGGGTGTGCATCGGCCACCGCGGCGTCTGGTGGGCGGAGATCGAGACGAAGGGCCGCGTCGCCCACGGGTCCATGCCCTTTCTCGGCAACTGCGCGGTGCGCCACATGGGGGCCGTGCTGCACCGGATCGAGACGGAGCTGATCCCCCGGCTGGCCGCCAAGCGCACCGCCATGCCGGTGGTCCCGGAAGGGGCGCGGCAGTCCACCCTGAACATCAACGCCATCCATGGCGGACAGCCCGAGGACCATGGCGGCCTGCCCAGCCCGATGGTGCCCGACCGCTGCCGCATGGTCATCGACCGCCGCTATCTGATCGAGGAGGACCCGGAGGAGGTGAGGGCGGAGATCGTTGGCATCCTGGAGGGTCTGCGCCGCGAGCGCACCGGCTTCGACTATGAGCTGCGCGAGGTGCTGGCCTTCCTGCCCACCCTGACCGACGCCGACGCGCCGGTGGTGCGGGCGGTGGGGGCGGCCATCGAGACGGTGCTGGGCCGCCCGGCGGCGCAGGTGGTGTCCCCCGGCACCTACGACCAGAAGCACATTGCGCGGGTCGGGCATCTCAAGGACTGCATCGCCTACGGCCCCGGCATCCTCGATCTCGCCCACCAGCCGGACGAGTATGTGGACATCGACGACATGGTCCATGCCGCACAGGTTATGGCGATGGCCGCCCTGTCGCTGCTGCGGCGGGAGGTGTAGGGGCCGTCTTGTAGGGGACCCCTACTTCCAGGTGACCCGGCCGCCGACCTCCTCGGCGATGAAGTCCGCCCAGCGTCCGCGGTCCCCCAGGAGGGTCGCTGGGAAATAGTCGTTCAGCTCCACGGACTGCCAGCGATAGCCGGGACGGTTGAAGATGTCGCGTCCCTCCGCCAGGAAGCGGGGCACGTCGATGCCGTCGAGGATGTCGTCGCGGTTCAGTTCCTGGTGCGCGAAGCTCTGGATCTTGTGCCGGATGAAGGCGTCGTCGCCGATGTAGGAGAAGTGCCAGCCCGCGTGGGGCAGGATGTCCACATAGGGCGGACGCGTCTCGGGCGTGTAGCGGTCCAGTGCGCCGCGGCACTCGCGGATCTGCTGGGGTGTGGTCGTTTTGGCCATCAGGCCGCGGACGGCGATGGGCACGATGTCGAAATTCTCGCCCTCGACGTTCATGAAGTTGAACTTGAAGTAGAAGCACGGCACGCGGAACCCCGCGATCATCGCCGGACTGTCGCGCAGCGACGCGACCGACCGCGCGCGCAGGATCTCGTCCACGTCCGAAATGACGATGATGTCGTCCGGCTCCACCTTGTCCAGACCGAGCGCGATGGCGTTCCGCTGCGCCCGCTCGCGCACCCAGGGATTGTCGGTTTCCGGGAAATCGGGGGCGACGACCAGCTTCACCTTGTCCAGGAAGGGCAGGAAGCGGTCGCGTTCCTCCATGAAATGCAGCGGCTTCGGCGCACCGGCGAAGGTCTGCTTGGCCTCGACGATCACGAACTGGTCGACCGTGTCGTACAACTCGCGGAAGCGCAGCTCCAGAAGGTCGAGTTCGTTGTGGAAGGTGAAGCAGTCGTAGATCTTCGGCTGGCGGCGCTGCGGCGAGGCCACCGCCGGCCAGCGCGATCCCGGCGCCGCCGTCGTCTGCACGGCATCGGCCAGGGCCAGCACATAATCCCGCTGCACACCGGTCGTCCATTCGGTGATCTGGGAGCGCAGGAACGTCTCGTCCCGCCGCGCCACCAGCTTGCGGACCATGGAGGCGAAGGGGGCCTTGCGTCCGGACAGCGCGAGGCTAGTCATCAGGTCGGTGTATTCGCGCTTGTCGAGGAGCGGACCGTCCATGACCTCGATCCGCTCCTCCAGCGCGCGGTCGCCCAGCACCTTGCCGAAGTTGAACAGGCCGTGGAAGCCGAAGGCCGGCCCCGGTACCGGCGTCCGCTCGAAGGCGAAACGGTCGGCCACGGCCTCCGGGGCGAAGCGGATGCCGGTCTTTTCCAGCGTCGGGCGCTCGGTCCGGCAAATAACGTGGTCCTCGGGGATGCCGGCCTCGAAGGGCAGGTCGCGCAGCCGGTCGAGCAGAGCGGCGGAGCGCAGGGAGAAGCCGCCGTTCCCCACCGTCATGCCGTCCTCGTACCAGCCCCAGCGGGCGCCGATGTAGTCGAAGGCGCGGAACTCCTCCGTCCAGGCCTGCGGTTCGGCGACGAAGCCGTCCCACTGGGCGATCAGGACATGGCCCGTCGTCACCAGCCGGCGCAGGCGGACGTTGATGGTGTCCGAATAGTCGTCGATGTCGTTAATCGGGGCGATGCGGTGGAAATCGACGCCGGGGATCTTCGGGTCGCGGTCGGAGAGCAGCAGGACGCTGGAGAAGCGGCAGGCGGCGATGCTGTCCCGGATGGCCATCTCGACCAGGGCGTGGTTCGCCGTGTCGGCGAACACCAGCGTGCAGTCCTCGATCCTCACCATGCCGTTCCCCGTTCTGCCGCCGGCGTCAGCCGCCCGCGGGCGCGGATCCTATCACGGCGGTTGTGGGGGTGCCACGGGCGGAGCGCCGGTCATCCTTGACGGGCGGAGGCCGGTCCCTTAGCTTGCGAAGTGTTCCCTGGGGGGCCTCGCTAGGAGGCTGAGACTCCGCCGGTCCGGCGCTTTCGTCCGGACAACGCGGTGACCCATCGAACCTGATCCGGGTCATACCGGCGTAGGGACGGGACTGAAGGGCGGCACGGCGTACCCCCATTCCATCCAGACACCGCTTGTCCCGGCAACAGTTTGTTGGTGCTGCAAAAGGTGTGTGCGGACGTGACCGAAGCCCAACTTGTCGAAGACCTGCTGGCCTTCATCGCCGCCGGAGAGGCGGACGAGGAGGCGTTCAACCGCATGGCGCTGGCCGTCTTCGCCCACCAGTTCGAGACCAACGCCCCCTACCGCCGCTTCGCCACCCAGCGGGCGCGCACCCTGCGCACGGTGAAGAGCTGGCGCGACGTGCCCGCCGTCCCGATCAGCGCCTTCAAGGACCTGACGCTGAGCGGACGCCCGCCGGAGGAATGCCCGCACGTCTTCATGACCAGCGGCACCACCAAAGGCGTGCGCGGCAAGAGCCACCACCCGACGCTGGCGGTCTACGACCGCTCGATGACCGTCAATTTCCGCCGCCGCTTCATGGCCAATCCTTACGGGGGTAACTTCGAGCGGCTGCGCATGGGCATCCTGTTCCCGACCGAGCAGGCGATGCCCAACTCCTCGCTCGCCCATTATCTGGCGCTGGCGAAGAGCGAGTTCGGGACGGCGGACAGCCGCTACCTCATCACCGACGCCGGGCTGGACGTGGACGGGGCGATCGAGGCGCTGTCCCGCGCCGAGACGACCGGCGAACCCTATGCCCTGCTGGGGGCGAGCTTCAGCGTCGTGCATCTGATGGACGCGCTGGCCGAGCGGGGGCGGAGCTTCGTCCTGCCGGCGGGCAGCCGCATCCTTGACACCGGCGGCTTCAAGGGCCAGTCGCGGGAGATGGCGGCGGAGGAGTTCTACAGCCGCCTGTCCGCGACCTTCGGCGTGCCGCGCCGCTTGTGCATCAACATGTACGGCATGACCGAGCTGAGCACCCAGTTCTACGACGACGGCAACGAGACCTGCCCGTCGGTGAAGTCCGGACCGCACTGGATACGCAGCCGGGTCATCAACCCGCTGACCGGGCAGGAGGTGCCGCGCGGCAGCGTCGGCGTGCTCGTCCATCACGATCTGGCCCATTTCAACTGCGCCTCGGCCATCCTGACCGAGGATGCGGGGGTGGAGGTGGAGGGCGGCTTCCAGCTTCTCGGCCGGGCCGACGGGGCGGACGCCAAGGGCTGCTCCATGGCGGTCGAGGACTTCCTCAAAGCGGCGCGGGCGCCCTGATGGAGCGCGCCGGGCATCTGCCGGGGCTGTCCGCCGACGCGGTGGGTTGGCGGACGCTGACCTTCCGGCGCGGCGCCGAAACGCTCGACGTGGCGGTGCCGGTGCTGGCCGAGGCGCAGATCGCTGAATTGGCAACGCGGGTGCGGACGAACGCGCGGACCTATTTGCGAAGCCGCACCGTTGCGGAGATCGCCGCCACCATCGACCGCGCCGTCGCCCGGCTGCTCGACCGCGACGACCCGTGGCGGCAAAAGGCGGAACGGCTGCTGCCGCTGGTCACCGGCTACGACGCCGAGATGGTCCGGCTGGGGCTGACCGGCTATCTGAAGACCTTCCGCGGGCCGGAGCTGCGGAAGTTCATCGCCGAGGATTTTGCCAACCCGGCGGTGCTCGACGATTTTCAGCCCATGCCCAAGGGCGGCTTCGCCCGCGCTTTCGGGCCCGAACTGCTGCTGCATGTCTGGGCAGGCAACGTGCCGGGTCTGCCGCTGTGGAGCCTGATTTCCGGCCTGCTGGTCAAGGCCGGCACGGTCGGCAAGCTGCCGAGCGCCGAGCCGCTGTTCGCCGGCTGGTTCGCGCAAATCCTGGCGGAGATCGACCCGGAGCTGGCCGACTGCATCGCCATCGTCTGGTGGAAGGGCGGCGACGAGGTGGCGGAGCGGGCGTGGCTGGGTCGCGCCGATACGGTGGTCGCCTATGGCGGCAACGACGCGCTGGAGGCCATCCGGGCGCGGGTGCCGATCACCACGCGCTTTCTGCCCTACGGCCACAAGATCAGCTTCGGCATGGTCTCCCGGTCCGCGCTCGACGCCGGGAAGGCGGGGGCGGTGGCCCGGCAGGCGGCCTACGACGTGGCGCGCTACGACCAGCAGGGCTGCTACTCGCCCCAGACCTTTTTCGTGGAGCGCGGCGGGCGGGTGTCGCCGCGCGCGTTCGCCGGCTATCTGGCGCATGAGCTGGACGCCCTCGGCGGCAAGTTCCCGCGCCGCCCCCTGTCGATGGGCGAGGCGGGCAGCGTCGCGTCCTGGCGCAACGCGGAGGAGACGAAGGGCTTTGCCGACCCCAGCCGCGCCCTGCTCGGCGATCCGGCGGGAAGCTGGGCGGTCGCCTATACGGACGCGGCGGACGGCCTCTCGCCCTGTGGGCTGAACCGCACGGTGACGGTGGGGGCGGTGGGCCGGCTGGCCGACGCGGTGCCGGGGCTGGCGCCCTACCGCGCCTTCCTCCAGACCGTGGGCATCGCCGCCGCACCGGAAGAGCTGTTCGCGCTCGCCGGGGCGCTGGGGGCGGTCGGGGTGACGCGCCTCTGCGCGCTCGGCCGCATGACCGCGCCGGAGGCGGGCTGGCACCATGACGGGCGGTTCAACCTGCTGGACCTCGTCACCATGACCGAGATCGAAGGCTCGGCGGAACGGGCGGCGGACATTTTCGCCCCCTACACGGATTGAGGCGCCGGCCATGAGCTTCGTCAGCATCGAACAGGCCGGTTACGGCGTCCCGAGCGGCGGCACCATCCTGGACCGCATCGACTGGACCATCGGGGAGGGCGAGTTCCACGCGCTGGTCGGGCGCAGCGGCTGCGGCAAGACGACCCTGCTGAAGCTGGTCGCCGGGCTGCTCGCCCCCTCCACCGGAACCGTCCGCATCCAGGGGGAGCCGGTGCGGGGGCCGGGCGCCCAGGTCGGCTTCGTCTTCCAGGCGCCGACGCTGCTGGACTGGCGGACGGTGCTCGACAACCTGCTGCTTCCGGTGTCGCTGACACGCCGCCCGCAGCCGGCGGACCGCCGCAAGGCAGAGGAACTGCTGCACCTCGTCGGCCTGTCCGGACTGGAAGGGCGCTACCCCAGCCAATTGTCGGGCGGGCAGCAGAGCCGCGTCGCGCTGGCCCGTGCGCTGGTCACCGAGCCGCCGCTGCTCCTGCTCGACGAGCCCTTCGCCGCGCTCGACGCCATCACGCGGGAGGAGTTGCAGGACGACCTGCTGAAGCTCTGCGCCCGGCACCGCACCACCGTGCTGTTCGTCACCCATGACATCGCGGAGGCGGTCTATTTGGCCGACCGGGTGGCGGTGATGGAGGGCGGGCACCTGCGCCACGCCCTGCCGGTGCCGCTGGCCCGCCCGCGCGGGCGCGACGTCCTCTACAGCCCCCGTTTCAACGCCCTGTGCCTGGAGCTGCGCCACGCCATGGATGGCAAGACCGACAGCGGCATGGCGCTGGAGCGCGCGTCGTGATGGTCCGTGCCGCCTCCGTCCTGCTGCTCGTGCTGCTGCTGGCGGGGTGGGAGGTCTATTGCCGGGTGGCGGGGGTGTCCGCGCTGGTCGTGCCGCTGCCGTCGGCGGTGCTGCGCACGCTGTGGGACGGGCTGGCGGGGGGATACCTGCTGCCGCATCTCTGGGTCACCACGGCGGAGATGGCGATGGGCCTCGCCGCCGGCTGCACCGTCGGCTTCCTCGCCGGGGTGCTGCTGGCCGAGGTGCCGGTGCTGCGCCGCCTGTTCTACCCCTACATCCTCGCCAGCCAGGTGGTGCCGAAGCTGGCGCTGGGGCCGCTGTTCATCGTCTGGTTCGGCTTCGGCATGACCTCCACCGTCGTCATCACGGCGCTGATCTGCTTCTTCCCGCTTTTGGAAAACACCATGACCGGCCTCCAGCAGGTCGATCCCAACAAGCGGGAGCTGTTCCGGATGCTGCGGGCGACCCGCCTGCAGACCCTCTTGCGGCTGAAGATCCCCTCCGGCCTGCCGGTGATCCTGGCGGGTTTGCGCGTCGCCGTGGTGCTGGCGCTGGTCGGCGCCGTCGTCGGCGAGTTCATCGGGGGGCGGCAGGGGCTGGGCGCCTCGATCATCGCGGCGCAGGGGATGATGGATTCGACCATGATGTTCGCCCTGTTCATCGTCATCACGGTGCTGGGCATGATCGTTTATCAGGCCGCCGCCGGGCTTGAGCGGTGGCTGCTGCGCCGTCCGTGGAAAGGATAATCACACGATGTTCGGGTTCCTGCGCACCCTGGGTGCCGTCGCCGTTTCCGCCCTGCTTCTGTCCTCCCCCGCGCTGGCGCTCGACAAGGTGACCGTGGCGGGCTGGAGCCAGCTGATCAGCGAGATCACCAACCTGCTGGCCGAGCCGGACAAGGGCTTCTTCAAGGCCAAGGGGATCGATCTCGGCTATGTGCCGGGGACCGGCGGCGGCTCGGCCATCCAGAACATGCTGACCGGTCAGGCCGACGTGGCCTTCACCGACCCGGCCTCCTTCTACCTCGCGCTCGACAAGGGCGAGAAGCTGATCGCCATCTACAACATCTACCCGCAGAACGTCTTCAACGTGGTGTCGCCGAAGGAGCGCAACATCACCAAGCCCGAAGACCTCAAGGGCAAGCGCATCGGCGTCTACAGCCTGTCCAGCGGCACGCGCCAGAACCTCCAGGTGCTGCTGCATCAGGTGGGGCTGAGTGAGAAGGACGTGACCATCGAGGTGACCGGCCTGCTGAACTTCGCCCCCGTCATCCAGGGTCAGGTGGACGCCACCGCGGCGACCGACACCGGCCTGCATGTCGGGATGCAGAAGGGGCTGAAGGACGTCAACGTCATCGAGGTCAAGGACACGCTGAACCTGCCCAGCGACATCTTCGTGGTGACGGAGGAGACCTACCGCACGAAGAAGGACGTTCTGAAGCGCTTCCTCGCCGCCTACCGCGACAGCGCCGCCTGGATGATCGCCGAGCCGGAGGAGGCCGCCC
This sequence comes from Azospirillum brasilense, assembly GCF_022023855.1. NCBI lineage: Bacteria > Pseudomonadati > Pseudomonadota > Alphaproteobacteria > Rhodospirillales > Azospirillaceae > Azospirillum > Azospirillum brasilense. Next base: position 1,594,630 of record NZ_CP059450.1, on the reverse strand, counting down.
GCCTCGCCGTGACCCGCGCCATCAACGGCCGCGACGAGGCCACCAACCTCGCCATCATCAAGCTGCGCAACGCCTCCAGCGTGTCGGAGACGACCAAGGCCAAGGGGCTCGGCCACTTCGACCCGGCGCTGATGCAGAAGGGGGCGGACACCTTCAGGCAGCTCGGCCTGATCGCGGCGGACCTCGACATGGGCACGCTGGTCCAGTCCGACCTGATCCCCGAGTAAGGAAGGCTTGGCCCACCATGGATTTCCGCGACAAGACCGTCCTTGTCACCGGCGCCAGCCGCGGCATCGGCGCCGCCATCGCCAAGGCCTTCGCGGCGGAGGGGGCGGCGGTCGCCGTCAACTACCTGAGCAACGCGGACGCCGCCGAGGCGGTGGCGGCGGCCTGCCGGGACGCCGGCGGCGATGCCTGGGCGGTCCAGGCCGACGTGACCGACGCCGAGGCGGTGAACCGCATGGTGGAGCGCACGGCGGAGGAGTTCGGCAAGATCGACGTGGTGGTCAACAACGCCTTCCGCCCCTACGCCTTCGACCCGGAGAAGCGCAAGCTGTTCTGGGACACCGACTGGGCGGATTACCGGGGGCAGGTGGATGGCGTGCTGCTCGGCACCTACAACGTTTGCCGGGCGGTGTTGCCGGTGATGCGGCGGCGGCCCGGCGGCAGCATCGTGAACATGGCGACCGACCTCGTGGCCCGGCCCACCGTGCCCTATCACGACTACACGACGGCCAAGGCGGCGCTGGTCGGCTTCAGCCGCAATCTGGCGGCGGAGCTGGGGCCGCTGGGCATCCGCGTCAACTGCGTGGCGCCGGGGCTGGTCTACCCCACCGACGCCAGCCGGGCGACGAAGGAGGACGTGAAGGACGCCATCGTCGCCCAGACCCCCCTGCGCCGCATCGCCACACCGGAGGACGTGACCGGTCCGGTGCTGTTCCTGGCGTCGGGCTGGAGCCGCTTCATGACCGGGCAGGTGCTGTATGTGGATGGCGGGCTGGTGATGGGGTGAGGTGCGGGCGCCGTTGCCCCCCTCCCGGCCTCCCCCCGCTTCGCAGGGGGAGGAGAAAAGCCCTCCCCTGCGCAGCGGGGGAGGGAGGGACCCGCGAAGCGGGAGGGTGGGGGCAACCGGTGCCGACGCCTACTCCAACGCGATCTCCCCCTTGATCTCATGCTCCAGCCCGATGCCCTCGACGGTCAGCACGACGCGGGCCTGGAGCGTCTCGTTGCCCTTCAGCTTTCCGGCCTCCATCGCTTCGCTCACAGCGCGTTCGATCTCGCGCTGCGAGGTGACGCCGACGACCTTCAGGTACTTCCGGATGCCCATGTTGAAGGTGTCGTGGTCCATGATGCTCCTCCCTCTCTGATCGCTCCCGAAGACAACCGTCGCGGCAACGCTTTGTCCCGCCCCCTCAGTCGTCATAGAGGCCGCGGGCGGCGTCGCGGTGGCAGGCTTCGCAGTTGGTCTTGGACATTACGTCCTTGCGCAGCCAGACCTCCGGGCGGAAGCGGTGCTCGCGCAGCCACCAGCGCTGCTCGGTGATGCGCAGCAGCGCGGGGTCGCCGCGCCCGGCGGCGTTGCCGGTCAGATAGGCGCGGATCTCCGCCGCCGGGCCGGGCGGCAGGCTGGCCTTCTCGCCGAAATGGTTGTCCAGCCCGTCCATGATCCGGGTCCAGCTTCCCGCCGGCAGCAGGCCGGGCTGGAAGGCCATGTGGCATTCCCCGCATTCCTTGCGGGTGGCGTCGTTGGTCACCGGCCGGACGCGCTCGAACTCGTTGGCCGAAGCGGCGGCGCCGGACAGCAGCAGAAGAACGGTTGCGGCGATGAGGCGGCGGGGCATGGCGGGGCTCCTCATTGGCCGGCCTTATTGACCGGCGAGATAGGTGATGAAGTCGCCCTTCTCCTGCGCCGTGCAGACGCGGCCGAGGACGTTGGGGCAATCGCGGTCGAAGCGCTTCTCCACCTCCGCGGGGTCGGTGAAGCGCTTTGGGTTGGCGGAGACGGCCATCGGCTCGATCCCGCGCCCGGTCCGCTGGTGACGGCCCTGGGCGGTCGGGTCGGGGGTGTGGCAGGCGGCGCAGGCGTTGCTCTCCGGCTTGCCGCCGCCGTGCGGGCCGAGATAGAGCGCGCGTCCCCGCTCGGCGGAGAAGCCGGCGAAGGCCGGCGATTGCGCTTTCGCCTGGGCGGCATAGCCGTCGAGGAGGGCGGTGCGCGCCGGGTTCGGGGCGGCGGCGATGGCCGCGCCCACGGCGAAGACGGCCAGCGTGGGCAGGACGAAGCGGATCATGGGGCGATGACCTCGTGTCGGGTGTTGGAGCGGGCGCGCCAGCCGGCGACTTTCTTCAGGCCGAGCAGCGCGACGACCAGGGCGACATGGGCCAGGACGACGGGCAGGGAAAACTCGCCCAGCGCCTCGTGCAGCTTTTCCATCGGGGCGACGACGTCGGCGACCGCTCCGCTGAGGGCGGCGGCCCCCACCACGGCCAGCAGCGCCAGCGCCATCCAGGCGAGCAGTGGGCTGCGCTGCCCCCAGGCCCGGCCGTCACCCAGCGCCACGCGCCGCAGCCAGTCCAATGTCGCGGTCAGGGAGGGGCGGGGCAGGCGCAGCGGCCCCACCGGCATCAGCACACCGGCCAGGAGCCGCACCGCCAGCGCGGCCAGCGCCGTGTAGCCGGCGAACTGGTGCATGGCGTAGGTGTCCTCGTCCCCCGTTAGGTAGGCGACGATGAAGGCGCCCGACAGCGCGGCGTGAAAGGCGAACAGGAACAGCAGCCGACCCGGCGTGCGGCGCGCCATGGGGGGACGGAGGTCAGTCGGCGTCATGATCGTCCCCCGCGACGGCGGCGGCCAGCGACCCGGCGGTGCGGGCGACGCCCTCCCCGCCGGCAAAGGCCTGGAAGGCGAAGGCCGCCACGGCGACGACGAGCGTTGTGGCGGCGGTGTGGGTCAGCATCCTGCGGATCATCGGCGTAGTCTCCAGGGCGTCGCGTTCGTTGCGGTGGAGACTGCGCCGCCCACGCTGAACGGGGCCTGAGCGGTCCATTCAGGTGCCGTTCAGGCGGCTTTGTGCTAACTGGATTCGTCTGCCCGTCTGCCGGTTCCGATCATGAACGCTGCCCGCGCCGTCCTGCTGCCTCTGGTCCTCCTCACCGCGGCCCTGCCGGCGGCGGCGGATGACGACCGCGACCATGAGCGGGCGCGGGAGGCGTTCCGCTCGGGCCGGGCGCTGCCGCTGGAGGCCATCCTGGCCCGCGCGCAGGCCGATTCCCCCGGTGACATCCTGGACGTCGAGTTCGAGGATGAGGACGGGCAGATCGTCTACGAGATCAAGACCATCACCGCCGAAGGGCGCGTCCTGAAGCTGAAATACGACGCCGCCACCGGCGACCTGCTGCGGGTGCGCGGGCGCAACGGGAAGGGCGAGGGCGGCCATCATGGGAAGAGGTGAGCACCATGCGCCTGCTCGTCGTCGAGGATGATCCGGCGCTCGCCCAGCAGCTCGCCGAGCGGCTGGAGGGCGAGGGCTACGCCGTGGACCACGCCGCCGATGGCGAGGAAGGGCAGTTCCTCGGCGAGACCGAACCCTACGACGCCATCGTGCTGGATCTCGGCCTGCCGCGGGTGGACGGGCTGACGGTGCTGCGCTCCTGGCGCGCGCAGGGGATGACGGCACCGGTCATCATCCTGACCGCCCGCGGCGCCTGGACAGAGAAGGTCCAGGGCATCGACGCCGGGGCCGACGACTATCTGGCGAAGCCCTTCAGCATGGAGGAGCTTCTCGCCCGCATCCGCGCGCTGATCCGCCGCTCCAAGGGCCACGCCTCGGCGGAGATCGCCTGCGGCGGGGTGGTGCTGGACACCCGCTCGGGCCGGGTCACGCTGGATGGGCGGCCGGTGGACCTGACCGGGCACGAGTTCCGCGTGCTCGATTACCTGATGCACCGCAAGGGGCAGCTGGTCTCCCGTACGGAGCTGACCGAGCACATCTACGCCCAGGATTTCGACCGCGATTCCAACACCATCGAGGTCTTCGTCGGTCGCCTGCGCCGCAAGCTGGGCGCCGACCTGATCAAGACGGTGCGCGGGCTCGGCTACAAGCTGGAGGCGCCGTGAGCGGCCCCGCCCGCCGCGGGGGAGGGTTGACCGGGTCGCTGCGCTTCCGCCTGCTGGCCGGGGCGGCGGTGTGGATCGCGCTGGCGCTGGCGCTGGCCGGGCTGGTGCTGTCCGGCCTGTTCCGCGACCATGTGGCCCGCCGCTTCGAGGCGGAGCTGACCAACCATCTCGATCAGCTCGCCGCGCTGACCGAGCTGGGGGCGGACGGCGCGCCGGTGCTGCGCCAGCCGCTCAGCGACCCGCGTTTCCGCCGCCCCCTGTCGGGGCTGTACTGGCAGGTCGGGCCGGGGGAGGCGCCGGTCCTGCGCTCCCGCTCCCTGTGGGACGAGGCGCTGCCCTTGCCGCCGGACGAGGTCGCCGACGGCGACATCCACCGCCACAGCGTCGTCGGCCCCGCAGGGCGCCAGCTGTCGGTGCTGGAGCGCGCCGTGACCTTCCCCAACGGGACGGCACCCCTGCGCATGGCGGTGGCGCAGGACGAGGCGGAGCTGCGGGCGGTGGTGGCGGATTTCAACCGGGTGCTCTGGCTGTCGCTGGGGGCGCTGGCGCTGGCGCTGATCGCCGCTGCGGTGGTCCAGGTGTCGGTGGGGCTGCGCCCGCTGGTGCGGCTGCGTGCCGAGCTGGCCGCGGTGCGGGCCGGACGCAGGAAGCGCTTCGGCGGCGATTCCCCGCGCGAGGTGCAGCCGCTGCTCGACGACCTGAACGCCCTGCTGGACCATTCGGAGGAGGTGGTGGTCCGGGCGCGGCTCCAGGCCGGGAACCTCGCCCACGCGCTGAAGACGAACCTCGCCGTGCTGGCGAACGAGGCGGAGGGGGAGGCGGCCGCCCGGCGGGTGGCGGAGATGCGCCGCCACATCGACCATCACATGGCCCGCGCCCGCGCCGCCGCCGCCCGCGGCCTGCCCGGCGTCGCTACCCCGGTGGCCGACAGCGCCGGGGCGCTGGCGCGAGTGATGAAGAAGCTCCAGGGCGGCAATGGACGGGTGATCGTCACCGTCCGTGTCCCGCGCGAGCATGTTTTCGCCGGAGAGCGCGAGGATCTCGACGAGATGCTGGGCAACCTGCTGGACAACGCCATGAAGTGGGCGGGGTCGCGGGTGGAGGTCGCGTCGCGGCTGGAGGCCGGCGGGATGCTGGCGGTGGTGGTCGAGGACGACGGGCCGGGCCTGCCCGCCGACCGGCGCGACACGGTGCTGGCCCCCGGCGTGCGGCTGGACGAAAGCACACCGGGCAGCGGCCTCGGCCTTGCCGTCGTGCGCGACGTGGCGCGGCTCTACGGCGGCGACCTGAGGCTGGGCGATTCGCCGCTCGGCGGGTTGCGGGTGGAGCTGGTGCTGCCAGCAGCGACGCTGTCCTGACCGGCGCAACATTACCGTCACATCTCCGCGCTGGCGGCCGACCGTCCCTTGTGGTCTGAATGGCGTCCCTTCGCGTGCTCCGGAGACGACGCATGACCCAGGCGGACAGCGCCAACGCACCCGGTGTGGACACCGCCGGCCACGGGGTGAGCCTGGGAGAGGCCACGCGGGTGTGGGCGCGGATCGCCGCGCTGAGCTTCGGCGGGCCGGCCGGCCAGATCGCTATGATGCACCGCATCGTGGTGGACGAGAAGAAATGGATCGGGGAGGAGCGGTTCCTCCACGCCTTGAACTACTGCATGCTGCTGCCGGGGCCGGAGGCGCAGCAGCTGGCCGTCTACATCGGCTGGCTGATGCACCGGACGGTGGGCGGGCTGATCGCCGGCGTCCTGTTCGTCCTGCCCGGCGCGCTGGCCATCATGGCGCTCAGCCTGATCTATGCGACGCTGGGGCACACCGGGGCGGTGCAGGGGCTGTTTTTCGGGTTGAAGGCGGCGGTGCTCGCCGTGGTGCTGGAGGCGGTGGTCCGCGTCGGGCGGCGCACGCTTAAGAACGGGGCGATGGTCGCCCTGTCGGCGGCGGCCTTCCTGGCGATCTTCGCCTTCAACGTCCCGTTCCCCCTGATCATCCTGACCGCCGCCCTGATCGGTCTGGCCGGGGCGCGGCTGGGTGTCACCGCCTTCCGGCCGGCGCCGCACGGACCGGCTTCGTCCACGCATGGAAATAGCCTGCTGGGCGAGGGGACGCCGGACCACGCCCGCCCCTCCACCGCTTGGTCGCTGCGGGTCGGGGCGGTGTGCCTCGCCCTGTGGCTGGGGCCGGTGCTGGCGCTGCTGCTGACGCTGGGACCGGACAACACGTTCACCGGCATCGCCGTCTTCTTCTCCAAGATGGCGGTGGTGACCTTCGGCGGCGCCTACGCCGTACTGGCCTATGTGGCTCAGCAGGCGGTGGAGACCTACGGCTGGCTCCATCCCGGCGAGATGCTCGACGGGCTGGGCATGGCGGAGACGACGCCGGGGCCGCTGATCATGGTGGTGCAGTTCGTCGGCTTCCTCGGCGCGCTGCGCGATCCGGGGGCGCTGCCGCCGCTGCTGGCCGGGGTGCTGGGCGGGCTGCTGACCACCTGGGTCACCTTCGTGCCCTGCTTCCTGTGGATCTTCCTCGGCGCGCCCTATGTGGAGGCGCTGCGCGGCAACCGGATGCTCGGCGCCGCCTTGTCGGCGATCACCGCGGCGGTGGTCGGGGTGATCCTGAATCTGGCGCTGTGGTTCGCCCTGCACACGCTGTTCGCCCGCCTGGAACCGGTGTCCTTCGCCGGCATGAGGCTGGACCTGCCCGTTCTCGCCAGCGTCAACCTGCCGGCCCTGGCGCTGACCGTGGCGGCGGTGCTGGCGGTGTTCCGTTTCAAGGTGGGGATGCTGCCCACCCTGGGCGCTTGCGCGCTGGCCGGCGTGGCGCTGCGCATGGCGGGGGCGGCGTAGGAGACCGAAAGGCCGCGCCCGGACCGGCGCGGCCCCTGCCTGCGTCAGTTCATGTCCTGAACCTGGGCAATGCGTTCGGTGATCGTATCGAGGCGGCGGGACAGCTGGTCCTCGTCCTCCGGCGCGATCTGACCCTTGCGTTGGGCAAGCCGCAGGGCCGCTTGCGCCTCCTCCAGGCAATCGAGCGTGTGACGCACGTAGTCGTGTTGGGCCATGCCCCCATCCTCCTCAACCGTTCTGCAACCAAAGCGAAACAGACCGGTACGGGCGGGGTTCCCTCCTTTGGCGGGGCCTATCCCGGTCGGACAGATCGGGCTGGGGGAGCTGGGTTTGGATTTTTCCCGCAAAGATCGTGGGGAATTCAGAAATCCAGGTCGGCGTAATGACGGGGCGGCGGGCAACCGGGGATGCTGTCGGTGAGCAGACCGCGGAAGCTGGGGCGCGACTTGATGCGGGCGTACCAGTCCTTGGCCTCCGGCACCTTGTCCCACGGCACGTTGTCCACGTAATCGACGCAGGACAGCGCCGCCGCCGCCGCGATGTCGGCCACCGTGAAGCTGGAGCCAGCCAGCCAGGGGCGCCGTTCCGACAGGAAGGCGATGTATTCCATATGGTACTGGATGTTTGCCAGACCGGCGCGGATCGCCGGGGCGTAGGGGTGGCCCTGGCCGGACAGCCGCTTGATCAGCTTCTCGCCGACCAGATTCTCGGTCACCTCGCGGTCGAAGGTGCGGGTGAACCAGTCGACGATCCGGCGCACCTCGGCGCGGGCCGCCACCTCCCGCGGCATCAGGGCCACGTCGGGATAGGCCTCCTCCAGATACTCCAGCACGGGGAGCCCGCCGGCCACGACGGTTCCGTCCTCCTCCACCAGCACCGGCGGCTCGCCGGCGGGGTTCAGCATCAGGAAATCCTCGCGCCGTTCCCACGGCTTCTCGATGACCGTGTCGAAGGGAAGACCCTTCTCGGCCAGCATCACCCGCGCGACGCGGGACAAGGGATGGAGGGGGTGGTGATGGAGTGTCCGCATGCCGGGCCGGACTGTAGCGTATGGGGAGCGTGGAAAACAGTCTGCGCTTTGGCCTGTGACGCCGCTCCTTCGGCTTATGGATTAACCGTGCCGAGAGGGTGTCAAAGGGCGGATTTGCGGTAGACCACCAGGGGGGCGGCGTCGCCCTCCGGATCGGCGCCGGGGACCGGGGTCCAGCCATTGTGCTCGTAGAAGGCGCGGGCCGCCGCGTTGCGCGAGGCGCAGGCCAGTTCCGCGGAGCCGCTCAGCAGGGTCAGCGCCTCGCGCAGCAGCGCGCTGCCGATGCCCCGCCCGCGCCACAGCGGGTCGATGAACAGGGTGTGGATGAAGCGCTCGCCGGCATCGACGGAGACGAAGCCGACCACGCAGCCGCCGGCTTCCGCCACCAGCACCTCTTCCCCGTCCACGCAGTCGTAATAGTCGTCCAGGCCGAAGCGGTCCTCGGGCTGCCAGGAAAAGGCGGCGCGGCGCCCGCGCAAGAAGATGTCGGCGCAGCGCGGCCCGTCGGCCGCCGTGGCGAAGCGAATGTCGATGCGCAAGCCGTCCTCTGCCGGCATGACGCCCTCCCATGTGGTTGCGGATGCCCCCAGGCGGTCCTAACAACCCATTCCGCACCAGATTATTCCAAGAACCGGCACCCTGAAAAGGACGGCCATGCCGACGCCGACGTGAAAAACGGCGGCCCGGTTGCCCCGGACCGCCGTTTCGCATATGCGCAATCGACCTGAGATTTACTCCGTGGGTTTTACTCCGCGGAAATGGCCTTCGGCAGATGGACCGGCACTTCCAGGCGGTTGAGCATTTCCTTCGGAACCACCTGCCAGAACTTGGTCACCTCACGCGCCCAATCGTTGAGGATCTCGGCGGCGAAGCGGCTCTGCGTCTCCGTCACATGCTCCTCGATCAGGTGCTTGAGCTGGCTTTCGTAATGGCCGACCTCGATGCGCTGGAAGATCACGCTCTCATCGTTGATGTAGAGCGGCAGGCTGTCGTCCAGGTCGTAGACATAGGCCATGCCGCCCGTCATGCCGGCGGCGAAGTTGTCGCCGACGCGGCCGAGGATGACCGCCGTGCCGCCCGTCATGTACTCGCAGCCGTTGGAGCCGCAGCCCTCGACCACCACGGTGGCGCCGGAGTTGCGGACGGCGAACCGCTCGCCGGCCTGGCCCGCGGCGAACAGCTTGCCCGCCGTCGCGCCGTAGAGGACCGTGTTGCCGATGATCGTGTTCTTGTTGGTCTCCAGCGGGCTGGAGGTCGTCGGACGGACGACGATGGTGCCGCCCGACAGGCCCTTGCCGACATAGTCGTTGGCGTCGCCCATCACCTCCAGCTTGATGCCCTGCACCGCGAAGGCGCCGAGCGACTGGCCGGCGGTGCCGCGCAGGCGGATGGTGATGTGGCCGGGCTGCAGCCCGAACATGCCGAACTTGCGCGTCACCATCGAGGACAGCCGCGTGCCGATGGCGCGCTGCGTGTTGCGGGCGTTGTAGGCGAGCTGCATCTTCTCGCCCTCCTCGAACAGCGGGCGGGCGTCGGCGACGATGCGGGCGTCCAGCGTGTCCGGCACCTCGTTGCGGCCCTGCAGCGTGCAGTAACGGGCGTTCTCGCCGGGATCGACCTGGGCCAGCAGCGGGTTCAGGTCGAGGTCGTCGAGATGCTCGGCGCCGCGGCTGACCTGATGGAGCAGGTCGGTGCGGCCGATCACCTCGTTCAGCGAGCGGAAGCCCAGGCCGGCCAGGATCTCGCGCACCTCTTCCGCCAGGAAGGTGAAGAGGTTGACGACCTTCTCCGGCGTGCCGACGAACTTCTGGCGCAGCTTGTCGTCCTGCACGCAGACGCCGACCGGGCAGGTGTTGCTGTGGCACTGGCGGACCATGATGCAGCCCATGGCGATCAGGCTGGCCGTGCCGATGCCGAATTCCTCCGCGCCCAGCATGGCGGCGATCACGATGTCGCGGCCGGTCTTCAGGCCGCCGTCGGTGCGCAGCCGCACGCGGTGGCGCAGGCGGTTCAGCGTCAGGACCTGATGGACCTCCGACAGGCCCATCTCCCAGGGCAGGCCGGCGAACTTGATCGAGGTCTGCGGGGAAGCGCCCGTACCGCCGCTGTTGCCGGAGATCAGGATGATGTCGGCGTTGGCCTTCGCCACGCCCGCGGCAATTGTTCCAATGCCGGAACGGCTGACCAGCTTCACCGTCACTTTCGCATCCGGATTGATCTGCTTCAGGTCATAGATGAGCTGGGCGAGATCCTCGATCGAGTAGATGTCGTGGTGCGGCGGCGGGCTGATGAGCATCACGCCCGGTGTCGAGTGACGCAGCCGCGCGATCATCTCGGTCACCTTGAAGCCGGGGAGCTGGCCGCCCTCGCCGGGCTTGGCGCCCTGGGCGACCTTGATCTCCAGTTCGCGGCACTGGTTCAGGTACTCGGCGGTGACGCCGAAGCGGCCCGAGGCCACCTGCTTGATGGCGCTGTTCCAGTTGTCGCCGTTCTTGTCCGGGCGGAAGCGCGCCGGATCCTCGCCGCCCTCACCGCTGTCGGACTTGGCGCCGATGCGGTTCATGGCGACGTTCAGCGTGCCGTGCGCCTCGGGCGACAGGGCGCCCATGGACATGCCCGGCGTGATGAAGCGCTTGCGGATCGCGGTGATGCTCTCCACCTCGTCCACCGGCACCGGGGCCTTGGTGGAGCGCAGCTCCAGCAGGTCGCGGAGCTGCATCGGCGGGCGCTTGTTCACCTGCTCGCTGTACTTCTTGAAGGTGGTGTAGCTGTCGTTGGTCACCGCCTGCTGCAGCGTGTGGATCACGCCGCCTTCCCAGCCGTGGCGGTCGCCCGACTTGCGGAAGCGGTAGAAGCCGCCGACCGGCAGGGCCACGACCTCCTCGTTGTAGGCGGTGGCGTGCTGCTCCAGCACCTTCTTCTGGATGCCGTTCAGGCCGATGCCGGAGATGCGGCTGACCATCGCCGGGAAATGCTCGGCAACCAGCGCGCGCGACAGGCCGATGGCCTCGAAGTTGCCGCCGCCGCGGTAGCTGCTGATGACCGAGATGCCCATCTTGGACATGATCTTCAGGAGGCCGTCGTCGATGGCCTTCTTGTAGTTGGCCATGCCCTTTTCCAGCGGCATGGCGCCGAACAGGCCGCGGCGGTGACGCTCGGCGATGGCCTCCTGGGCGAGGTAGGCGTTGACCGTGGTGGCGCCGACGCCGATCAGCACGGCGAAGTAGTGGGTGTCCAGGCCCTCCGCCGTGCGCACGTTCAGCGAGGTGAAGGTGCGCAGGTTGGAGCGGATCAGGTGCGTGTGCACGGCACCGGTGGCGAGGATCGCCGGGATGGCGGCGCGCGCCGGGCCCATCGCCTCGTCGGTCAGGATGACGTGGGTGGCGCCGCCGCGCACCGCGTCCTCCGCCTCCTGGCGGATGCGGCGCAGCGCGTCGCGCAGCGCGTCGGGACCGCCGTCGACCGGGAAGGTCGCGTCGATCTCGGCGGCCGTGTCGCCCATGTAGTCGCGCATGGCGCGGAACTCGGCGGTCGTCAGGACCGGCGATTCGAGCTGCAGCAGGCGGGTCTGCGTCTCGTCCTCGTCCAGGATGTTGCCGAGGTTGCCGAGCCGCGTCTTCAGGCTCATCACCCGGCGCTCACGGAGCGAGTCGATGGGCGGGTTGGTGACCTGGGAGAAGTTCTGGCGGAAGAAGTGGTGCAGGCCGCGGTACTTGTCGGACAGCACGGCGATGGGGCTGTCGTCGCCCATCGAGCCGATGGCCTCCTTGCCGTCCTCCACCATCGGGTGCAGGATCAGCTCCATGTCTTCCATGGTCAGGCCGAAGGCCTGCTGGCGGCGGCGCAGCTCGGCCTTGTCCATGTCCGACGGCTCGCCCTTCAGCGAGGCGGTCTTGACCAGCTCGTCCAGGTGGGTGGTGTTCTGCACCCACTTGTCCCACGGCTTCAGCGTGGCGAGATGGTCCTTCAGTTCGCGGTCGCGGTAGAGCTTGCCGGACTGGAGGTCAACGGCGATCATCTCGCCCGGGCCGAGGCGGCCCTTCTCGATGACCTGGGCCTCGTCGATCTTCACCATGCCCGTCTCGGACCCGCCGATGATCAGGCCGTCGGTGGTGATCGTGTAGCGCATTGGGCGCAGGCCGTTGCGGTCCATGCCGCCGACGACCCAGCGGCCGTCGGTCATGGCCAGCGCGGCCGGGCCGTCCCACGGCTCCATGACGGAGTTGCAGTACTGGATCAGCGCCTTGTGGTTGTCCGGCGTGGTCTGCGAGCTGGTCAGCGCCTGCGGCACCAGCATCATCTTGACCATCGGGGCCGTGCGGCCGGCGCGGACCATCACCTCGAACACGGTGTCGAGCGAGCCGGAGTCCGACAGGCCGACGCCGATCACCGGCTTCAGGTCCTGCATGTGGGTGCCGAAGGCCGGATGCTCCATCCGGGTCTCGTGCGCCTTCATCCAGTTGACGTTGCCCTTGACCGTGTTGATCTCGCCGTTGTGGGCGAGCATCCGGAAGGGCTGGGCCAGCGGCCACGTCGGGAAGGTGTTGGTCGAATAGCGCTGGTGGTAGATGGCGAAGTCGGACTCGAACCGCTCGTCCAGCAGGTCCGGATAGAAGGTGGTCAGCTGCTCCGCCAGGAACATGCCCTTGTAGATGATCGAGCGGGCGGACAGCGAGCAGATGTAGAAGTCGTTGATCTGCTCACCCTTCACCGCCTTCTCGATGCGGCGGCGGATGATGTAGAGGTCCAGCTCGAACTGCTCGTCGGACACGCCCTTGTTGTTGCCGACGATGATCTGCTCGATCTCCGGACGGGTCGCGTTGGCCTTCTCGCCGATGATGTCGACGTTGATCGGCACTTGGCGCCAGCCGTAGATGTAGTAGCCGAAGGCCAGGATCTCGGTCTCGACGATGCAGCGGCAGGCTTCCTGCGCGTCCAGGCTGATGCGCGGCAGGAAGACCTGGCCGACGGCCAGCTTGTTGTCCGGCGCGCGGTGGCCGATGACCTTCACATGGTCCTTGAAGAACTTCTGCGGCACGGCGACGTGGATGCCGGCACCGTCGCCCGTCTTGCCGTCGGCGTCCACGGCGCCGCGGTGCCAGACGGCTTTCAGCGCCTCGATGCCTTTCTCGACCACCGAGCGGCGGGGCTTGCCGTCGATCGCGGCGATGAAGCCGACGCCGCAGGCGTCGTGCTCATCCTCCGGGTTGTAGGCGTTGGCAGTGGTCAGCGCCGCGGCGTTGGCGCGGAAGTCGGCGACGAACTGCTCACCCTGGTTCAACTCGGTGGTCATCGGTGGACCCTTTCAATCAGTCTGTTCGGAAGGGGGACTTCGCCCCTTCACCCCCGCCAGGGGCCGAAATGGACCCCTGGAACCCGCGGAATTATGGATTGCTTAGCTTATTCAGCCGCGACGGCGACCGGCGCCTCGGCCTTCGCCTTGGCGTAGGCGTGGATGCCCTCCGCCGCGTCGCGGCCGTCGCGGATGGCCCACACCACCAACGAGGCGCCGCGCACGATGTCGCCGGCGGCGAAGACGCCTTCCAGGTTGGTCATCTTGCTGCGGTGGTCGACCAGCAGCGTGCCCCAGCGGGTGACCTTCAGTTCCGTCTCGCCGAACAGGGCGGGCAGATCCTCCGGCTCGAAGCCGAGCGCCTTGATGACCAGATCGGCCTGGACGGTGAACTCCGACCCCTCGATCACCTGCGGGGTCTGGCGGCCGGTGGCGTCGGCCACGCCCAGATGGATGCGCACGGCGCGCACGCCGGTCACCACCGTGTCGCCGGTGAAGCCTTCCGGGGCGGCCTGCCAGATGAACTCCACGCCCTCTTCCTCGGCATGGGCGACCTCGCGCTGCGAACCCGGCATGTTCTTGCGGTCGCGGCGGTACAGACACTTGACCGACTTGGCGCCCTGGCGGATGGCCGTGCGCACGCAGTCCATGGCGGTGTCGCCGCCGCCCAGAACCACCACATGCTTGCCCGCGGCGTTCAGGGAGCCGTTCTCGTACGCCTCCACCGTGTCGCCCAGGCCGACCTTGTTGGAGGTGGTCAGATAGTCCAGCGCCGCCACGATGTTGCCAAGGCCCGAGCCCGGCGCCTTGATGTCGCGCGCCTTGTAGACACCGGTGGCGACCAGGACGGCGACGTGCCTGCGGCGCAGCTCCGGCAGGGAGGCGTCGCGGCCCACCTCGAAGTTCGGGTGGTAGACCACCCCGGCGTCGGCCAGCAGCTGAACGCGGCGCTCGACCACCGACTTCTCCAGCTTGAAGCCGGGGATGCCGTAGACCAGCAGGCCGCCCATGCGGTCGTAGCGGTCGTAGACGTGCACCTCGTAGCCCTTGGCGCGCAGCTCCTCGGCGGCGGCGAGGCCGGCGGGACCGGCGCCGATGACGCCGACCGAGACGCCCAGCTCACGCGACGGCTTGCGCGGCTTCACCCAGCCCTGATCCCAGGCGGTGTCGTTGATGTACTTCTCGACCGACCCGATGGTGACGGCGCCGTGGGTGGACTGCTCGATGACGCAGTTGCCTTCGCACAGGCGGTCCTGCGGGCAGATGCGGCCGCAGATCTCCGGGAAGTTGTTGGTGGCCTGGGAGACCTCGTAAGCCTCCTCCAGCCGGCCTTCGGAGGTCAGCTTCAGCCAGTCGGGGATGTTGTTGGAGACCGGGCAGTGCACCTGGCAGAAGGGAACGCCGCACTGCGAGCAGCGGTTGGCCTGCTCGTTGGCGCGCTCGTCGGAGAAGCGGGCGTAGATCTCGGCGAAATCCTGGCGGCGCTCCGTGGCCGGGCGTTTGTCGGGCATCCGCTGCGCGGTGTGCACGAAGCCCAACATCCTCTGGTTCGCCATAACGCCTGCTCCTTCTTCCCGTGTCCCGTGCATGGGGACGGCGCCGGCGGCCGGGCGACCCATTTTTCGTGCCGGTGGGGCATGGCGAGGGGCGTGGCCGCAGTGAAAACGAAAGCCCGCGGTCACGCGGTCTGAACGTCATATACCGCAAGAGAAGGCGCCGCGCGAGCATATTTTCGTCGTTAGGACAGCATGACTGACCAAACCGTGACTCGATGTCGCGGACGCCTCCGGGAACGGCCGGAGTGCCTGAAAAACAAGCAAGAAAATTAGGTCCGATTCGGGACTATCGCCCAATTCGGGGTATCGCCCCATGGGTCGTCGCCTTCGCCATGTTGCACTGCTATAAGCCGGACATTGCCCCCGCCATCTTGTCAGAGGCCCCGCGCCGCATGTTGATCGACCAATATCTGGACGCCGCTCTGCTCGGCCTGATCGAAGGGCTGACCGAATTTCTGCCGGTCTCGTCCACCGGCCACCTGATCATTTTCGACACCCTGTTGGGCTTCGAAGGCCCGCCGGGCAAGGTGTTCGAGGTGGTGATCCAGCTCGGTGCGATCCTGGCGATCTGCACGGTCTATTTCGCCCGGCTGTGGAAGGTGGTCACCGGATTGAAGGACGACCCGGGCGCCCGCCACTTCGCCGTGGCGGTGATCCTGGCCTTCCTGCCGGCGATGGTGCTGGGGGCGGCGCTGCACGGCGTCATCAAGGCGGTGCTGTTCAACCCGACGGTGGTCAGCATCGCGCTGATCCTGGGCGGCGTGGCGATCCTGATGGCGGAGCGGCTGGTGCCGGTCCCGCGCTACCACCAGATCGAACGCTTCCCGGCGCCGCTCGCCCTGAAGATCGGACTGTGCCAGTGCCTGGCGCTGGTGCCGGGCGTGTCGCGCTCGGGCGCGACGATCCTCGGCTCGCTGCTGATGGGGGTGGACCGGCGGACCGCCGCGGAATTCTCCTTCTTCCTGGCGATCCCGACCATGGCCGGCGCCACGGTCTACGACCTCTACAAGAACTGGAGTCTGATGACCGTCGACTCCGCGCTGCTGATCGGGGTCGGCTTTGTCACCGCCTTCATCGCGGCGGCGCTGGTGGTCAAGGTGCTGGTGGACTTCGTCGGGCGCTACGGCTTCGCGCCCTTCGCCTGGTACCGCATCGCCATCGGGTCGGGGATGCTGGCGTTCCTCTATCTGTAAGACGCCGGGCTGTAAAAAGCCGGTTTCCCGCGCGCCTCAGCCCTGTTGGGCGACGGCGCGCGAGGAGGCCGCGGCGATGACCAGCGCCAGCGCGGCGACCAGGGCGAAGGAAAAGCCCACCGTGCTGGCTTCCGCCACGAAGCCGAGCAGGGCCGGGCCGGTCAGCACGCCGGCGTAGCCGAGGGTCGCCACCGCGGCGATGGCTTGGCCGGCTTCCCCCTCCGCCTTGGCCCCGGCGGCACTGAACAGCACCGGCACTACGTTCGACAGGCCGAGCCCGGTCAGCCCGAACCCGGCGACCGCCACCACCGGGCCGCCCCCGGTCAGCGCGACCGCCAGCCCGGCGAAGGCCAGCACCGCGCCCGCCCGGACCAGCACCGGCCCGCCGAAACGCTGGCGAAGCCGGTCGCCGCAGAAGCGGCCCACCGCCATGGCGCCGGAAAAGACGGCGAAGCCCAGCGCCGCGATCGACGCCGCACCCCCCAGATCCTCGCGCAGATAGACGGCGCTCCAGTCCAGGATCGCGCCCTCGCTCATGAAGGCCAGGAAGGTCAGGGCGCCCAGCAGCAGCGTGCCGCGGTCGGGCAGGGCGAGGCCCGTCGGCTCCGCCTGCTGATCGGCGCTTCCGGGCAGGAAGCGGCGGTGCAGCGCGAAGAACAGGGCGAGCAGGGCCGCCGCGAGGATGGACGCCTGGACCGGCGGCGGCAGGACTTGCAGCAACAGGCCGCCCATCCCGGCGCCGAACAGGCCGCCCAGGCTCCACATGCCGTGTAGAGACGACATGATGGGCCGTCCGAGATGGCGTTCCACTAAAGCGCCATGGGCGTTCATCGCCACGTCCATGGTTCCGCCCGCCGCCCCGAACAGGAACAGCACCGCGCACAGCGACAACAGATCCGGCATCAGCGCCGGCAGCGGCAGGATCAGGGCGAAGGCCACGGCGGTGAGCCGGATCACCGGCGCGCTGCCCACGCGGCCGAGCAGTGGGCCCGTGCCGACCATGGCCGTCAGCGCCCCGGCGGCGAGGCAGAGCAGGGCGACGCCGAGCACGCCGGGGCTGAGGTCCAGGTGATCCTTGATCGCCGGGATCTGGGTGGCCCAGACGCCGAACACCGACCCGTTGACAAAGAAGGCCGCCAGGGAGGCAAGCCGGGCGCCCGGGGCGCGGTCGGCGAATTCCCGTATGGTGAAATCCTGCGTTGCCGCCTGCATGACTCCCCACGCTCCTTCCGTCGCCCCCGATGAAGGGGCCAGATGCGGCAGGACGGCGCGGGAATCAAGGCCGCGCGCCGCAGGGCACCCTTGCACGGCTCTTTCGTACGGGATGGCAGGCCCCCGAAACGGCGAAAGCCCCGGCGGCGGGCCGGGGCTTTCGTTTCGCTGGGGCGGAACCGAGGACTCAGTGCGCGCCGGAATGGTTGCCGGCGTCGCGCGGCATCGTGTTGGAGCGGCCGCCGACGATGAAGCGCGACAGGTAGGTCGGCAGGATCACCTCGCAGCTCGACAGATTGGTGATGCCCAGGTCCTTGAAACCCGGCGCGCCGGCGGCGGCGACGTTGTCGGTCCGCAGCATCTCCACCTGATCGCGGGTCAGCGGCGGGGCGACGATCGGCGGCACCTTCTCCAGCAGGCCGCCCAGCGTCTCCGCGATGTTCCAGGGAACCGGGACGAGGAAGCGCTTGCGGCGGATCTCCCGCAGCATGAGCTGCATCAGCTCCTTGAAGCTGTAGACGCGCGGGCCGCCCAGCTCGAAGGTCCGGCCGACCGCCGAGTCCAGCGTCGCGGCGGCGGCGATGGCGTCGGCCAGATCGCCGACATAGACCGGCTGGAACCTCGTCGACCCGCCGATCAGCGGCAGCGCCGGGGAGACCTGCGCCATGGCGGCGAACTTGTTGAAGAAGCCGTCCTCCGGCCCGAAGACAATGCTTGGGCGGACGATGGTGGCGCCGGGGAAGGCCTGCGCCACCGCCTGCTCGCCCGCCGCCTTGGACTTGGCGTAGGCCGAGGCCGACTTGGCGTCGGCGCCGATGGCCGAGACATGGACCAGACGGCGCACGCCGCTGGCCTTGGCGATGCGGGCGATGCGCGCCGGGGCGTCGACATGCACGGTCTGGAAGTTCCAGGCCCCGCGCTCGTAGAGCGTGCCGATCAGGTTGATGACGGTGTCCGCACCCTGGATGGCCCGCGCGACGGACTGGTCGTCCTTCACGTCGGCGGCCATCGGCACGATCTGCCCGACCGAACCGGCGGTCTTCAGGAAGTTGGCCTTGTTCGGGTGGCGCGACACCACGCGCACGATGGCGCCGGTCTTGGCGAGGCGGCGAATGAGATGGCGGCCGACGAATCCCGAACCGCCGAACACCGTGACCACTTCAGAGCGATAGGACATCGACCTTCTCCCGTGCCGTTGGGCCCGCAAATTCTTCCCGACCGGGCCGCCCGCCAGCGGGGCAGGGCGACCGGATCGGGGGTTGCTTATATAGAAACCTCCTGGAAGAGGCTAGGGCCTGACGCGCCGCCCGCGGCCCATTTCGCACCCCGCGGGGCTTTCGGCGCGAAAGTGAAAAAAGCTGTTGACGGGTCTCCGCCAGCCGGCTACATAAGCGGCCCACACCGAGCCCAGGTGGCGGAATTGGTAGACGCGCAGGTTTCAGGTACCTGTGGCAGAAATGTCGTGGAAGTTCGAGTCTTCTCCTGGGCACCATATCTACCCGGCTGCGCCGCATGCTACGGACCTCCCCCAGTGGGACGGAAAAGTGGCAGAGCGGCGTTCGTCGTTTCTGGGGTCCGTGGCCGGGGGCCGTCCTATTGAGCGGGAAGCCACCCAATGCCCATCGACCTCCATGACGGCGACCTGCCGGACGGTCTCGACCTGAAGTCCTTCGCCCGCGGCGGCGCCGTCGCCATCGACACCGAGACCATGGGGCTGAACCCCCACCGCGACCGGCTGTGCCTGGTCCAGCTTTCCCCCGGCGACGGCACGGTGCATCTGGTTCAGTTCCGCAAGGGCCAGTACGATGCGCCCAATCTGAAGCGCCTGCTCACCGACCCCGAGGTCATCAAGCTGTTTCACTTCGCCCGCTTCGACGTGGCGGTGATGCAGGCCTATCTGGGCATCGTCTGCCAGCCGGTCTACTGCACCAAGGTCGCGTCCAAGCTGGTCCGCACCTTCACCGACAAGCACGGGCTGAAGGATCTGGTGAAGGATCTGCTGGGGGTGGAACTGTCCAAGCAGCAGCAGTCCTCCGACTGGGGTGCGGCGGAGCTGACACCGGAGCAGATGAAATACGCCGCCTCCGACGTGCTGCACCTGCACGACCTGAAGGAGAAGCTGGACGTGATGCTGGCGCGCGAGGGGCGGACGCATCTCGCCAAAGCCTGTTTCGACTTCCTGCCGGCCCGCGGGGAACTGGACCTCGGCGGCTGGGAGCAGCCGGATATTCTGGCGCATTGAGGGTGGTCGCATTGACGGCCGGCGCCGGGACAGGAGCCTCGGTGGAATAGGTCAAGCCCTCCGGACGTTGATTTGACCGGACGCGCGCGGGTGGGCATACTGCCCGCGCGGCGGCTGGCCCGTTGTCGCGGATACGCGTGTCGCCAGTCGGAGTACTCATTTTCGGCCCCATGGGCCAACCAGAAGAGGCAAGCACCGCCTTGACGAGCCTGACCGCATCCAGCCTGGCACCCAGCCTGATCGATCGCCCAGCCGACGCCGCGGCCGACCGCGACATCGCGAGCGCCCGGCGCGTCCTGCGGATGGAGGCCGACGCCCTGGCCGCGCTGGCGGACGGGCTGGACGGCGCCTTCGTGCGCGCTCTGGACCGGCTGGCCGGAATCGCGGGGCGCGTCGTCGTCTCGGGCATGGGCAAGTCCGGCCATGTGGCGCGCAAGATCGCCGCGACGCTGGCCTCGACCGGGACGCCGGCCTTCTTCGTCCATCCGGGCGAGGCGAGCCACGGCGACCTCGGCATGATCGCCCGGCAGGACGCGGTTATCGCCCTGTCCAACTCCGGCGAGACGCACGAGCTGTCGGACATCGTCGCCTACACCCGCCGCTTCGACATCCCGCTGATCGGCATCACCCGGCGCGCCGGCTCCTCCCTGGCCGAGCAGTCGGACGTGGCGCTGGTGCTGCCGCCGGCCCCGGAGGCCTGCCCGCTGGGGCTGGCCCCGACCACGTCGAGCACGATGATGCTGGCGCTGGGCGACGCCCTGGCGGTGGCGCTGCTGGAGCGGCGCGGCTTCACGGCGGCGGATTTCAAGCAGTTCCACCCCGGCGGCCAACTCGGCCGGGCGCTGCTGAAGGTGACCGACGTGATGCACAAGGGCGAGGATATGCCCCTGTGCGCCTTGGATACGCCGCTTTCCACCGTCATATTCGAGATGACGGCCAAGCGGTTGGGCTGCGTCGGCGTGGTGGACGCCACGGGCGCGCTGGCCGGGGTCATCACGGACGGCGACCTCCGCCGCCACCTGACCCCGGAGCTGTGGGCGGAGCGCGCCGACAGCATCATGTCGCCGCGGCCCAAGACGATCCGCCCCAAGGCGCTGGTCGAGGAGGCGTTGCGGGAAATGAACGCGAAGCAGATCACCAGCCTGTTCGTGGTGGAGGCGGACCGGCCGCTCGGTGTTGTGCACATTCACGATTGCCTGCGCGCCGGGGCGGCGTGACGGGCAGCCGGAGGACGGTTGACGCCATGGACAGCGACCTGAAGGATCGGACGGTGAACACGGAGGATCGGCGCGCCGATGCGCCTTCCCTCGCCGCACGGCTCATGGCTATGCCGGAGTCGATGCCCGACAGCGAGGCGGCCAAGCGCATCCACCGGCGCCGGGAAATCCGCCCGGTCAGCCGGGTCTACAGCCGCTTCGTCACCGGGATGAAGTTCGCGCTTCCGGCGCTGGCGCTGGCGGTGATGGCGCTGATCGCCGTGTGGCCGTCGCTGACCGAACTGCCGACCCTGCGCATTTCCGCCGACAAGGGCCAGCTTGAGATGATCAAGCCGCGCTACATCGCGGTGGACGAGGACAACCAGCCCTTCTCGCTGGTGGCGGCCAAGGCCGACCGCATCGCCGACCAGCCGGACATCGTCCTGCTCGACCAGCCGGAAGCGGAGATGACCCAGACCGACGGCACATGGGTGACCATCCGCTCCGACAAGGGCTGGTACAATCAGGTCACCGGCATCCTGAAGATGCGGGGTCATGTCCGCGTCATGCGCGACGACGGCAACGAATTCACCACCGAGGAAGCGGACTCCGACATCCGCAAGGGTACCGCCTGGGGCGATGTCCATGTCGTGGGCCAGGGGCCGCAGGGCGTGATCAACGCCGAAGGCTTCCGCCTGTCCGACCGTGGCAAGACGATGGTGTTCCTGAACCAGTCCAAGGCCGACGTCCAGGCCGCCGAAAGCCCGGGAGGAAAGACGCGTTGAGTGCAGCCACCCTTGCGGCCCCGCTGATGGCCGCGTTCCTTCTGCTGTCGGGGGCCGCCGTCCCGGCGGTGGCCCAGGGGCTGCCCGGCCTCGGCGGTGGACCCAACCCGGTCGAGGTCAACGCCGATCAGGCCATCGAATGGCATCAGGACGTGCGCGCCTATGTGGCGCGTGGCAACGCCTCGGCCAAGCGCAGCGACAGCACCGTCTACGCCGACGTGCTGACCGCCTACTACCGGGAGGTGCCCGGCAAGGGGAACGAGGTGTTCCAGCTTCTCGCCGAAGGCAACGTGCGCATCGTCAGCCCGACCCAGGAGGTCTTCGGCGAACGGGGCGTCTACGACGTGGACAAGCAGGTGGCGGTGGTCACCGGGCGCAACCTGAAGCTGGTCACCCGCACCGACATCGTGACGGCGCGCGACACGCTGGAATATTACGAGGCCAAGAACCTGACGGTGGCCCGCGGCGACGCCGTGGCCGTGCGCATCGCCAACGGCGACCGGCTGCGCGCCGACATCCTGATCGGCCAGCTCAAGAAGATGCCGGACGGTTCGACCCAGATGGAGCGCATCGACGGCGCGGGCAGCGTGGTGGTGACCACCGCGACCGACGTGGCGCTGTCCGACAAGCTGGTCTATTCGGTGGCCGACGAGACGGCGGTGCTGCTGGGCAACGTCAAGATCACCCGCAACGACAACCAGCTCAATGGCGACGCCGCCGAGATGAACATGAAGACCAGGGTCAACCGGGTGATCGCCGGCCCCGCCACCGGCGGGCGGGTGATGGGCCTTCTGATCCCCGGCCAGGAGCCGGGGGCGCCGGCTGGCCGGCCCACCGCCCAGGCGGGCGGCAAGCCCACCGCGCAATCGGGCGGTACGCCCGCCGCGCAATCGGGCGGTACGCCCGCCGCGCAATCGGGCGGTACGCCCGCCGCGAAGCCCTGACCGACCCGGCAGCGAATCAATGGCCATGGACATCGAAGACCGGGACCTCGGCGGTCCGACCCTTTCCGCCCCGAATGCGTCGGGTCACCCGGCGGGGCAACCCGCCACCGACGTGCGCCCGGCCGAAGGGCTGGTGGCCCTGCATCTGGGCAAGGCTTACAAGAAGCGCCCGGTCGTCCGCGACGTGACCGTGACGGTCCAGCGCGGCGAGGCGGTCGGCCTGCTCGGCCCCAACGGGGCGGGCAAGACGACCTGCTTCTACATGATCACCGGGCTGATCGCCGCCGACTCCGGCACTATCCTGCTCGACGGGCAGGACATCACGGCGCTGCCCATGTACCGCCGGGCGCGGCTGGGCATCGGCTATCTGCCGCAGGAGGCGTCGATCTTCCGCGGCATGTCGGTGGAGAACAACATCCGCTCCGTTCTGGAGGTGGTGGAGCCCAACCGCGACACGCGCGAGCAGATGCTGGACGAGCTGCTGGCGGAGTTCTCAATCACCCACCTGCGCCGCGCCCCGGCGCTGGCGCTGTCGGGCGGCGAGCGGCGGCGCGTCGAGATCGCCCGCGCGCTGGCCTCCCAGCCGCATTTCATCCTGCTCGACGAGCCGCTGGCCGGCATCGACCCGATCGCGGTGAACGACATCCGCGAACTGGTCAGCCACCTGCGCGACCGCGGCATCGGCGTGCTCATCACCGACCACAACGTGCGTGAAACCCTCGACCTCGTCGATCGGGCATACATCTTGCACGATGGTGTGGTACTAATGGAGGGAGAGCCGGCCGAGATCGTGGCGCACGAGGACGTGCGCCGGGTCTACCTCGGGGACCGGTTCAGCCTCTAGTGCGGTTTCCCTGCCCATGGCGCTCAGCCAACGCCTCGATCTTCGTCAGACCCAGTCCCTGGTGATGACTCCGCAGCTGCAGCAGGCCATCAAGCTGCTGCAGCTGTCGAACATCGAACTGTCGGACTTCGTGGACCGCGAGATCGAGCAGAATCCCCTGCTGGAGCGCGACGGCGGCCCCGGTGAGGGCGGCGGCGAGTCCGGGGGCGACGGTGCCGGTGACGGTGGGGGCGAGCGGGGGGCAGTGGACCTCGCCGCGCCGGAGGAGCGCCAGCCGCCGATGACCGACGGGCGCACCCGCGACACGGTGGAGATGACGTCGTCGGAGACGATGGGGTCGGCCTCCGACGCGCCTCTCGACACCGATTTCGAGAATGTCTATTCCGACGACCGTTTTTCCGACGGGACGGACGGTTCCAGCGACGTCTACGGCTCCTGGCAGGAACGTGGCGGCCGCGGCGGTTTCGAGGACGACGAGTCCAACCTGGAAGCCACGCTGACCGGCCAGAAGAGCCTGCGCGACCATCTGACCGAGCAGCTGAAGATCGACCTGCCGGACCTTGGCGACCAGCTCATCGGTCTGGCGCTGATCGACATGCTGGATGAGGCCGGCTGGATCACCGGGCTGGAGGTCGAGAGCCTCGCGGGGCAGCTCGGCTGCGCGCCGGAGCGGGTGGAGCGGGTGCTCGCCGCCTGCCAGCGCTTCGACCCGCCGGGCATCTTCGCGCGCTCGCTCAAAGAGTGCCTGGCGATTCAGCTGCGCGAGAAGAACCGCTTCGACCCGGCGATGGAGGCCCTGCTCGACCATCTGGAGCTGCTGGCGGCGCGCAACCTGCCGGCGCTGATGAAGGTCTGCGGCGTGGACGCCGAGGACGTCGCCGACATGGTGGCGGAGATCCGCAAGCTGAACCCCAAGCCGGCGCTCAGCTTCGACCACACGCCCGCCCAGCTCGTCACCCCCGACATCCTGATGCGCGCCAACCCCGGCGGCGGCTGGCTGATCGACCTGAACCCGGACACTTTGCCGCGGGTGCTGGTCAACCACCGCTATTTCGCGCGCATCTCCGGCACCGCCCGCAACAAGGCGGACAAGGAATACATCACCGAGCGCTTCCAGTCGGCCAACTGGCTGGTCAAGTCGCTGCACCAGCGCGCCACCACGATTTTGAAGGTGGCCAGCGAGATCATCCGGCAGCAGGACGCCTTTTTCATCCACGGCGTCTCGCATTTGAAGCCGCTGATCCTGCGCGACATCGCCGAAGCAATCGGCATGCACGAGAGCACGGTCAGTCGCGTCACAACCAACAAGTTCATGGCGACGCCGCGCGGCGTGTTTGAGTTGAAGTATTTCTTCACCTCCGCCATCCAGGGGGCCGACGGGCAGGCGGCCCACTCGGCGGAGGCCGTGCGCTACCGCATCAAGGCGATGATCGACGCCGAGAAGCCCGAGGACGTGCTGTCGGACGATAAAATCGTCGAAATCCTTCGTGGTGAAGGGATCGACATTGCGCGCCGGACGGTCGCGAAGTATCGTGAAGCGATGCGCATTCCGTCATCGGTGCAGCGACGCCGTGCCAAGATGTCACGCATGTAACCGGGCCGGGAGGGGGCCGTCCTTGATTGACAGCCCATACCGCCGTCACTATGGTCCCCGTCCGCACGTGGCGGCCTTCCGTCGTCCTATGTCTATCGCGGACCAGATTGGAAACATCCCAAAATGCAACTGACCGTCAAAGGCAAGCAGCTTGACGTTGGCGACGCTCTGCGCACCCACGTCGCGGACAGCCTGAACACCATCGTCGGCAAGTATTTCAACAAGCCGATCGAGGCCAACGTCGTCCTGACGCGCGAAGCGCATCTGTTCAAGGCCGACATTCAGGTCCATGTCGGTCGTGGGATCGTCCTTCAGAGCGCGTCCGACGCCACCGAGCCGTACCCCGCCTTCGACACCGCGTGCGAGAAGCTGGCCAAGCGCCTGCGCCGCTACAAGCGCCGTCTGCGCGACCACCACAGCGTCGAAGCCCCCGCGCAGGAAGCCTTCCCGGCCCGCTACCAGATCCTGGAAGCGGAGAAGGACGAGGCCCATGTGGAGAGCGAAGAGGCCGCTGCCGAGGAGGCGCAGCCCATCGTGATCGCCGAGATGGAAACCAACATCGCGACCCTGGCGGTCAGCGAGGCGGTGATGCGCATGGAGCTCGCCGACGCTCCGGCCCTGATGTTCCGCAACGGCGCCCATGGCCGCCTGAACCTGGTCTATCGCCGCGCCGATGGCAACATCGGTTGGGTCGACCCGGCGGAGAAGGCCGGCGCCTGAGTCCGGTCTCTGTTCCAACCACACCCAAAGCGTCATGCTCGATCTCATCACGCCGCACGCCATTCTCCCGAACCTGAAGGCCGGCAGCAAAAAGCAGGCCCTGCAGGACTTGGCGCGCAAGGCGTCCGAGCTGACCGGCCAGCACGAACGGGCGATCTTCGACGTCCTTCTGGAGCGCGAGCGGTTGGGCACCACCGGCGTAGGGCATGGCATCGCCATCCCGCACGGCAAGCTGCCCAACCTCGACCGTGTCCACGGCGTCTTCGCCCGGCTGGAGCGGCCCATCGACTTCGATGCGATCGATGAGCAACCGGTCGATCTGATTTTCCTGCTGTTGGCTCCGGATCATGCCGGCGCCGACCATCTGAAGGCGCTGGCCCGTGTGTCGCGCCTGCTGCGCGACCAGTCCATGTGCGAGAAGCTGCGCGGTTCGGACTCGGCGGACGCGATCTATGCGTTGCTGACCCAGCACGAAGCCAGCCACGCGGCGTAAGGCGCGTTTCCTGTGAACATGAAAAAAACGGGAGAGCCGCCGGCCCTCCCGTTTTTTCGTTGTGCGGCTCCCGATGCCACCGCTTCTGCAGCCAACATCAGCGCCAGCATCGGCAACGCGTACGTATGTACGTCCGTACGCGTCGCCGATGCTCTGTACGTTCAGGCCCGCTCCGCCCAGCCCATGTAGTTCACGTCGAGATCGCGCGGGTTCAGCCGAAACTCGTCGGACAGCGGGTTGTAGGTGATGCCGGTCAGGTCGCGGATCGCCATCCCTTCGGCGCGCACGGCGGCGGCCAGTTCGCCAGGGCGCAGGAATTGGCGCCAGTTGTGGGTGCCGCGGGGCAGCCAGCGCAGGATGTACTCCGCCCCGACGATGGCCAGCGCGAAGGACTTCGGCGTGCGGTTCAGCGTCGCCAGGAACAGCGCCCCCCCCGGCGCCGTCAGCTCCGCGCAGGACTTCACGAACAGCGGCACATCGGCGACATGCTCGATCACCTCCATCGCCAGCACGGCGTCGAAGCGCTCGCCGCTGGCGGCCAGGGCCTCGGCGGTGGTGGCGCGGTAGTCGACGGGGGTGCCGGTCTCCGCGGCGTGGGCGGCGGCGGTGCGGACGTTGCGCTCGGCCGCGTCCACGCCGACCACAGTGGCGCCCATGCGGGCCATAGGCTCCGACAGCAGGCCGCCGCCGCAGCCGATGTCTACGATGCGCAGGCCCTTCAGCGGCTCCGCCGCCAGCGGGTCGCGGCCGAAGCGGCGGCACAGCGTGTCGCGGATGTAGGCCAGCCGCAGCGGGTTCAGCCGGTGCAGGGGCCGGAACTTGCCGGCGGGGTCCCACCATTCCGCGGCGATGGCCGAAAAGCGGGCGATGTCCTGGGGGTCGACAGTGCCTGCGGTGCCTGCGGTTCCGGCGGTCGCGGTCATGAAAGAAATCCCGTATGCTTGGATTGCGAGAACAATTGCGGGGCGAACTTGCCTCGCTGTGAGCGACAGAGTATGGATACGCCGCCCCGCGCCGGCAACGGTAGAGCGGGGGCGCGGACTGCCGGCTTATGTGCCGGCCCAGACATGGTGTGAGGTATGGCGCGGATCGTCCTCAAGTTCGGCGGCACGTCGGTCGGCGACATCGACCGCATCAAGAACGTGGCCCGAAAGGTCGAGCAGGAAGTCAAGGCGGGGCATCAGGTCGCCGTCGTCGTGTCGGCGATGTCCGGCGTGACCAACCAGCTCGTGAAATACTGCAACGACATCGACAAGCTGCACGACGCGCGCGAGTACGACGCCATCGTCGCTTCGGGCGAGCAGGTGACCTCCGGTCTCCTCGCCATCGCGCTGCAGTCGCTCGGCATCCAGGCGCGGTCCTGGCTCGGCTGGCAGATTCCGATCTACAGCGACGAGACGCACGGCAAGGCGCGCATCGTGTCCATCGACACGGCGGAGCTGGACAAGCGGATGAACACCGGCGAGGTCGCTGTGGTCGCCGGCTTCCAGGGCGTGACCGAAACCGGCCGCATCACCACGCTGGGCCGCGGCGGCTCCGACACCTCGGCGGTCGCCCTGGCGGCGGCGCTGAAGGCCGACCGCTGCGACATCTACACCGATGTGGACGGCGTCTACACCACCGACCCGCGCATCGTCACCAAGGCGCGCAAGCTCTCCAAGATCACCTACGAGGAGATGCTGGAGCTGGCGTCGCAGGGGGCGAAGGTCCTGCAGACCCGCTCGGTCGAGATGGCGATGAACCACCGCGTGCGCGTGCAGGTTCTGTCGAGCTTCGAGGAGGCCGCCGGCAGCGCGCTTCCCGGTACCCTTGTTGTTGACGAGGACGAGATCGTGGAAAAGGAAGTTGTGAGCGGCATCGCCTACAGCCGCGACGAGGCGAAGATCACCCTCATCGGCGTCGCCGACCGTCCGGGCGTGGCGGCCAGCATCTTCGGTCCGCTGACCGACGCCGCCGTCAATGTCGACATGATCGTCCAGAACGTGTCGGAAGACGGCAAGTCCACCGACATGACCTTCACCGTCGGCAAGGCCGATATCGCCCGCGCCGTCAAGGTGCTGGAGGACGCGAAGGCCGAGCTGAACTACAAGCGCATCGTCTCCGACGCCAACGTGGTGAAGGTGTCGGTGATCGGCGTCGGCATGCGCAGCCACGCCGGCGTCGCGCAGCGCATGTTCAAGGCGCTGGCCGACAAGGGCATCAACATCCAGGTCATCTCCACCTCCGAGATCAAGATTTCCGTCCTGATCGCCGAGGAGTATGCGGAGCTGGCGCTGCGCGCGCTGCACACCGCCTACGGGCTGGACGCGGCCTGAGTCGCGGTGAAGGGGGAGGGGCGGCGATGACCGACGCCAGGTCCGACGCGGTCGCAGGCGCCCGACTCGACCGGCTGTGGGAGCGTGGCTGCGCCTTCCTCGGCACGCGCACCGCCATCATGGGCGGTGCGATGAGCTGGGTGTCGGAGCGCCACCTCGTCTCCGCCATCTCCAACGCCGGGGGCTTCGGCGTGCTGGCCTGCGGCTCGATGCCGCCGGACCTGCTGGCGGCGGAGATCGCCGCCACGCGGACGCTGACCGCGAAGCCCTTCGGCGTCAACCTCATCAACATGCACCCGGAACTCGATCGTCTGATCGACGTCTGCCGGGAGCTGGCGGTGAGCCACGTGGTGATCGCCGGGGGCTTCCCCAGCGGCGCCACCATCAAGCGCATCAAGGACGGCGGCGCCCGCGCCATGACCTTCGCCCCGACGCTGGTCAGCGGCAGGCGGATGGTCAAGCTCGGCATCGACGCCCTGGTGATCGAGGGCACGGAGGCCGGCGGCCATATAGGCCCCGTCTCCACCACCGTCCTGGCGCAGGAGATCCTGCCCGACCTGCGCGAGGTCCCGGTCTTCGTGGCCGGCGGCATCGGGCGCGGCGAGGCCATCCTGTCCTACCTGGAGCAGGGGGCGGCGGGCGTGCAGATCGGCACCCGCTTCGTCTGCGCCACCGAATCCATCGCGCACCAGCGCTTCAAGCAGGTCTTCATCAAGGCCTCGGCGCGCGACGCCCAGGCGTCCGTGCAGATCGACCCGCGCTTTCCGGTGATCCCGGTGCGGGCGCTGACCAACGCCGGGTCGAAGCGCTTCATGGAGCTTCAGCGCGAAGTCATCGCCCGCGTGGACCGCGGCGAGAAGACGCGCGACGAAGGCATTCTGGAGATCGAGCATTTCTGGGCCGGCGCGCTGCGCCGCGCGGTGATCGACGGCGACGTGGAGAGCGGCTCGCTGATGGCCGGCCAGAGCGTCGGGCTAGTCACGCGCGAGCAGCCGGTGGCCGAGATCATCGGCGACCTGATTGTCCAAGCCGAAGCGGCGCTGGCCGCCCGCTCCCCGCACATTGACGCCGATGAGCAGCCGGACATCGGCCGGTCGGCCACCGGTCAATCGGCCATCCTGGGGGCGGCATGAGATGAATGGCGTCGTGGGCGACATCCCCTCCGCCTCGCCGGGCTTCGACGGCGCCGCCTCGCGCCGCCTGCTGGCGCGGCTGCGCGACGTCATGGCGGGCTCCGGCTCCGGCCAGGAGCGGCTGGACAAGATCGTCACCCTGATCGGCATGGAGATGGGGGCGGACGTCTGCTCCTGCTACGTCATGCGGGCGGGCGAGGTGCTGGAGCTGTTCTCCACGCTCGGCCTGAACCAGGACGCCGTGCACAACACCCGCCTGCGCGTGGGCGAGGGCATCGTCGGCGACATCGCCGGCCACGCGCGGCCCATCGCGCTGGACAACGCGCCGTCGCACCCCAGCTTCGCCTACCGCCCGGAAACGGGGGAGGACCCGTTCCTGTCGCTGGCCGGCGTGCCGATCCTGCGCGGCGGCAAGGTCCGCGGCGTCCTGGTCATCCAGCACAAGGACCGCCGCCGCTACACCGAGGTCGAGGTCGAGACGCTCCAGACCATCGCCATGGTGGTGGCCGAGCTGGTCGCCCAGGGCGAGCTGGTCAACCCGCAGGAGGTCGCCTCCACCGGTGATCCGGCGCTGCTGCCGGCCCGCCTGTCGGGCACGTCGCTGGCCAGTGGTCTGGCGATGGGGCTGGCGGTGATCCACCGCCCGCAGCTGACCATCCGCCAGATGGTGTCCGAGGACGCGGAGAGCGAGCTGGCGCGGCTGAACGCCGCCATCGCCACCATGCACAGCGCCATCGACGACCTGCTGAACGCGGCGGCGCTGGCCGGCTTGAGCGAGCCCAAGGACATTCTGGAAACCTACCGCATGTTCGCGGAGGACCGCGGGTGGCTGTCGCGCATCCGCGAGGCGATCCGCATGGGCCTGACGGCGGAAGGCGCCGTGCAGCAGGTGCAGAACGACACCCGCGCCCGCATGAGCCACCTGACCGACCCGTACATCCGCGAACGGCTCCTCGACCTGGAGGACCTGACCAACCGGCTGCTCCAGCACCTCGCCGGGCGCAAGTCGGAGGCGGACGGCGGCACGCTGCCGGAGGACATCGTCCTGGTCGCGCGGTCCATGGGGCCGGCGGAGCTTCTCGACTACGACCAGCGCCGCCTGCGCGGGGTGATCCTGGAGGAGGGGTCGCCGTCCAGCCACGTCTGCATCGTGGCCCGCGCGCTGAACATCCCGGTGGTGCAGGCGCCCGACGCGCTGAACCGGATCGAGCCGCTGGATCCGGTGATCGTCGACGGCGACCATGGGCAGGCCTTCGTCCGCCCGGCGGAGGACATCCAGATGGCCTTCGCCGAGGCCGTCGCCCTGCGCGCCCGCAAGGAGCAGATGTACGAGGCGATCCGCGCGCTGCCCTCGGTCACCCGGGACGGCGTGCCGATCTCCATCCAGCTCAACTGTGGCCTGCTGATCGACCTGCCGCACCTGAAGGCCAGCGGGGCGGAGGGGATCGGCCTCTACCGCACCGAAATCCCCTTCATGGTGCGCTCCACCTACCCGGACGTCCACGCGCAGACCGACCTCTATGCGCGCATCCTCGACCAGACCGACGACAAGCCGGTGGTCTTCCGCACGCTCGACGTCGGCGGCGACAAGATGCTGCCCTACATCGCGGCCAGCGAGGGCGAGGAGAATCCGGCGCTCGGCTGGCGGGCCATCCGCATCGGACTGGACCACCCGTCGCTGCTGCGTCAGCAGCTGCGCGCCCTGCTGCGGGCGTCCGCCGGGCGTCCGCTGTCGGTGATGTTCCCGATGATCGCCGAGGTGGCGGAGTTCGACGCCGCCCGCCGCCTGCTCGACCTGGAGATCGCCCGTCTGGAGGGTCAGGGCGGCGAACCGCCCAGCCGTGTGCGCGTCGGCACGATGATCGAGGTGCCGGCGCTGCTCTGGCAACTGCCGGCCCTGCTGCCGCGGGTGGATTTCCTGTCGGTCGGCTCCAACGACCTGACCCAGTACATCTTCGCCAGCGACCGCGGCAACCCGCGCACCTCCGGCCGCTACGACCCGCTGTCGCCGGCCATGATGAGCCTGCTGCGGCGGCTGGTCGAGGCCTGCGGCGACGCCGGTGTCCCGGTCAGCATCTGCGGCGAGATGGCCGGCCGGCCGCTGGATGCCATGGCGCTGATCGGCATCGGCTTCCGCACCCTGTCGATGTCGCCGCCCTCGGTCGGGCCGGTGAAGACGATGTTGCGCTCGCTCGACGTGGCGGCGCTGCGCCAGTACATGAACGGGCTCTATCTGCGCGGTGACCACAGCCTGCGCGACAAGCTGCGCAGCTTCGCCAAGGACCACGGCGTCATCATCTGAGGCCCCGCCCAAGCTTGCGCCCAAGGTCGCTTCCTCCACCCTGGAGCCATATCCGGCGCTGTGCTGTGCCGTGACGGCGTTTTGTTACAGCGGTTTGGACGAAGGGCGTATACAAGAGGGCAGGATCAAGGTCTTTCCCGGTTGCGCCGACCCCGCGGCTGGCGTACCCATGCCGGGACTGCGACCATAAGTCATCCGAGGCGACGGTACGGTTGAGATGATGGCCAAGCGCAAGGTTTTCGGCTCCTACGACTCCGCGCAGGACGGCGCGGCGCAGACCGGCCCCAGCGTGTCCGATACCCTGCGCGAAACGCGCGAGAGCCTCGGCTACGACCTGCGCGAGGTCGCGACGATGCTGCGCATCCGCTACCCCTACCTGCAGGCCATCGAGGCGGGCCGGTTCGAGGATCTGCCGGGCACCACCTACGCCGCCGGCTTCCTGCGCTCCTACGCGGAATGCCTGGGGCTCGACCCGGACACCATCCTCACCCGCTACAAGGACGAGGCGGCGGGCCGCACGCGCAGCCAGCAGCTCTATTTCCCGACCCCGGTGCCGGAAGGCCGCATCCCCGGCGGCACCGTCCTGCTCGGCACGATGGTGCTGGCGGGCATCGTCTACGGCGGCTGGTACTATCTGTCGGCGACCGACCGCTCGATGGTCGATCTGGTCCCGACCCTGCCTGACCGGCTGGTCTCGCTGCTCGACACGCTGCCCTTCAACGCCAGCCAGAATGGCGGCGGCCAAACCGCGTCGGTGCCGGCTCCCGCCGAAACGCCCGCCGCCCCGGCGTCCGTCCCGACCGTGATGGCGGAGGCTCCGCCCGCCCCGGCGGTTCCGGCGGTGTCCGCCCCGCCGGCGGCTGGTGGAGCGTCCACGGCGGTGCCTGCTCCGGCGGCTTCCGCTCCGGTGGTTCCGGCTCCCGCCGCTCCGGCCCCGACCGCCCCGGCTCCAGCCTCTTCGGCTCCGGCGAAGCCCGCCCCGGCCCCTGCGGCGGTGGTCGCCCAGCCGGCGCCGGCCGCTCCCGCCAAGCCGAGCGCTCCCACGGCGGCCCCGGCTCCCGCTCCGGCCGCCCCTTCGACCGCTGGGCCCTCGGCCATGGTGAACGTCCCGCCGCCCCCGGCCGAGGACGACGAGTCCGAGGGCGCCACGCAGGAGCCGACCCCGCTCACCCCCGCCGCCCCGGCCATCGCCAGCCTGCCGCCCGCGGCCCCCGCGGCGCCTCCGGCGGACGGGGCGCTGCCGTCGAAGGTCTACGGCACGCAGAACGCGGCCTCGCGCATCCAGCTCCGCGCCACGCAGGACAGCTGGATCCAGGTGCGCGACAACAGTGGCGAGATCATCTTCACCCGCGTGCTGAAGCCGGGCGACGTCTACCGCGTGCCCGACCGCTCGGGCATCCGTGTCCGCACCGGCAACGCCGGCGGGCTGGTCGTGGTCACCGACGGGGTGGACGGCGCGCCGATGGGCGCGGTCGGGCAGGTGCTGCGCGACGTGTCGCTTGACCAGCACGCCCCGACCCTGCGCGGCGCCGCCCCCGCCCATTAGGGACGGGCTACCCATGGCTTTTTCTCTTGAATCCGGCGCGGCGGACCGCACTTCAGGCGTAACGCCGGCTGCGCTATAAGACCGCGCCGGACCCGATCCATGCCCCGAGGCCACAGCCCATGAGCAGCGTGCGCGCCTACCGCCAGATCCTTCGCCGCAAGTCCCGCCAGATCCGGGTGGGCAACGTGCTCGTCGGCGGCGATGCGCCGATCTCGGTGCAGACGATGACCAACACGCCGACCGCCGACATTGCGGCGACGGTCGCGCAGATCCAGGCGGCGGAACGGGTGGGCGCCGACATCGTGCGAGTCTCCTGCCCCGACCAGGAATCGGCGCTGGCGCTGAAGCAGATCGTGCCGCAGGTCTCGGTGCCGATCGTCGCGGACATCCATTTCCACTACAAGCGCGCCATCGAGGCGGCGCAGAGCGGGGCGGCCTGCCTGCGCATCAACCCCGGCAACATCGGCTCGGCCGAGCGGGTGCGCGAGGTGGTGAAGGCGGCCAAGGACTACGGCTGCTCCATGCGCATCGGCGTCAACGCCGGCTCGCTGGAGCAGGACCTGCTGGAGAAGTACGGCGAACCCTGTCCGGAGGCGCTGGTCGAGAGCGCCCTGAACCACGCCAAGATCCTGGAGGACCATGATTTCACCGAGTTCAAGATCTCGGTGAAGGCGTCCGACGTGTTCCTGGCCGTCGCCGCCTACCAGGGCTTGGCAGAGGCCTGCGACTATCCCCTGCACATCGGCATCACCGAGGCCGGCGGCCTGCGCGCCGGGACGGTCAAGTCGTCCATCGGGCTGGGCATGCTGCTGTGGTCGGGCATCGGCGACACCATCCGCGTCTCCCTGTCGGCCGAGCCGGCGGAGGAGGTCCAGGTCGGCTACGAGATGCTGAAGTCGCTGGGCCTGCGGCGGCGCGGCGTCACGGTCATCTCCTGCCCGAGCTGCGCGCGGCAGAACTTCAACGTCATCAAGACGGTGGAGACGCTGGAGGCGCGGCTGGCCCACATCACCACGCCGCTGACCCTGTCGGTCATCGGCTGCGTGGTCAATGGCCCCGGCGAGGCGCGCGAGACCGACATCGGCCTGACCGGCGGCGGCAACAACACCCATCAGGTCTATCTGTCCGGCGTCACCGATCACCGGCTGAAGGACCAGAACATCGTCGACCACCTCGTCGGGCTGGTCGAGAAGAAGGCCGCCGAGATCGAGGCGGCCAAGGCGGCGGAACCGGCCGCCGAGTGACGGAACCGGCGCGGGCGGACAATTGAACTGAGGACGCCCCGTGCCATCCGTGCTTAAATCCGCGGCAATCCTAACATTCTTGTGGGCCGTGCCGCGGCCTGGGCCAGAGTCAGAGTGACCGCTTCCTACTTCGTCATCGGCGCCAGCCATCGGTCCTGCTCCGGCGCGATCCGCGACCGTCTGACGACGGAGGAGGCGGAGGTCCCGGCGATGCTTGAGCGGCTGAGCGCCGCCGGCATCACCCAGGCCATGTGGCTCAGCACCTGCGACCGGGTCGAGGTCCAGGCGGTGCACGAGCGCCCGAACGAGGCCGCTCTCACCATCGCCGGGATCATGGCGGAGCGGGTGGGGCTGGGCGAGCCCGACCTCGCCGGGCAGCTCTACACCCTGACCGGGCCGGCGGCGGTGCGCCACGTCTTCGCCGTCGCCTGCTCGCTCGACAGCCAGATCATCGGCGAGCCGCACATCCTGGGGCAGGTCAAGGCCGCCCACCGCCACGCCGCCGCCGCGGGCCTGTCCGGGCCGGAGCTGGAGGGGCTTCTCCAGGCCGCCTATGGTGCTGCCAAGCGGGTGCGCCGTGAGACGCCCATCGCCGAGGGCGCCACCTCGCTGGTCGCCGCGGCGGTCCAGGTGGCGCGCGACCTGCACGGCGACCTGAGGCGCTGCACCGGTCTGCTGATGGGGCTGGGCGACATGGGCGCCCTGGTGCTGGAGGGGCTGCGCGAGGCTGGGCTGGGCCGGCTGATCGTCGCCGCTCCGGTGGATCGCCGGGCCGAAGCGGCGGCGCGGCGGATGGACAGCCACTTCGCGCCCTGGGCCGATCTCGATGCGGCGCTGACCAGCGCGGATATCGTGGTGACCGCGGCGGGTCTGGGGCGCTATATCCTCTCCGCACAGCAGTTGGGGGCGGCGTTGAAGCGCCGCCGCCGGCGCCCGGTGTTCGTGGTGGACGCGGCGATCCCCGCCGACGTCGATCCGGACGTCGCCGGGCTGGACGAGGCCTTCGTCTACGACCTTGCCGATCTGGAGCGCGTGGCGCTGCAGGGGCGGGTGGGGCGCGAGGCGGCGACCCAGGCGGCCTGGACCATCGTGGACGACGCCCTGGCGGCCTTCGCCCGCCACCGGGCCGAGCGCGCCGCGGTGCCCGCCGTGGCGGCGTTGCGGACGCATTTCGAGACGGAGCGGCGGCGCCTGCTGGACGAGCAGCGGGGGCTGGACGCGGCGTCGGCGACGCGGCTTCTGGTCAACCGGCTGCTGCACGGCCCGTCGGAGGCGCTGCGCGCCATGGCGGCGGACCCCGACGGGGCCGGGCTGGCGGAGCGGGCGGCGGCGGAACGGCTGCTGTTCCGGCTGTTCCGGCTGGACGAGCCCGCCGGAGCCGGTATGGGCGCCGGGAGCGATTTGGATAAGGACGAGCGACGTGAGCCTGGACGAGAAGTTCAATAGGGTCGTGGCCCGCCATGACGAGCTGCGGGACGCGATGGCGGCGGGGACGGTGGACCCGGCGGACTTCGCCCGGCTGTCGAAGGAATACGCCGACCTGACCCCGGTCGCCGAGGCCATCGGAGAGCTGAAGAAGGCGAAGGCGGAGGCCGCCGACCTCGCCGGCATGATCGCCGACCCGGCGGGGGACGCCGACATGAAGGCGCTGGCCGAGGAGGAGTTCGCCGACCTCACCCGCCGCATCCCCGCCCTGGAGCGCCGGGTGCAGATTTCCCTGCTGCCCAAGGACGAGGCGGACGAGAAGAACGCCATCCTGGAGGTGCGCGCCGGCACAGGCGGCGACGAGGCGGCCCTGTTCGCCGCGGAGCTGTTCGAGATGTACCGCCGCTACGCCGGGCTCCAGGGCTGGCGGTTCGAGACGATGGAGGTCAGCGAGACCGGCATCGGCGGCTACAAGGAGGCCATCGCCAACATCACCGGCCGCAACGTCTTCGCCCGGCTGAAGTTCGAATCGGGCGTCCACCGCGTGCAGCGCGTTCCGGCGACCGAGACGCAGGGACGCATCCACACCTCCGCCGCCACCGTCGCGGTGCTGCCCGAGGCGGAGGAGGTGGACATCCACATCGACGAGAAGGACCTGCGCATCGACGTGTTCCGCTCCAGCGGTCCCGGCGGCCAGTCGGTGAACACGACGGACAGCGCGGTGCGCATCACCCACCTGCCGACCGGCCTCGTGGTCAGCCAGCAGGACGAGAAGAGCCAGCACAAGAACAAGGCCAAGGCCCTGAAGGTGCTGCGCGCCCGCCTCTACGAGCGGGAGCGCGCCGAGAAGGACAAGGCCCGCGCCGCCGACCGCAAGAGCCAGGTGGGCTCCGGCGACCGCTCGGAGCGCATCCGCACCTACAACTTCCCGCAGGGCCGGGTGACCGACCACCGCATCAACCTGACGCTCTACAAGATCGAGAAGGTGATGGCCGGCGAGGCGCTTGACGAGCTGATCGACGCGCTGACGGCCGAGGACGAGGCGGCGCGGCTGTCGGAACTGCAATAGGGCGGGTTGGTCAATTCCCCTCCGGGAGTTTCGGCCCGCCGATGGCGGCGAGGATCGTCGCCGCCACCCCCTCCGGGTTGGTCAGCACGTCGTTGTTCCAGAAGCGCAGGACCCGCCAGCCATGATGCCGCAGATGCTCGTCTCGGGCGGAGTCGTAGGCGGAATCAGCGTGCTGGCCGCCGTCGACTTCGACAACCAGCTTGGCTTGGATGCAGGCGAAATCGGCGATGTAGGGGGGAATGGGGTGTTGACGGCGAAATTTCCATCCGCTGAGCTGTTCGCTGCGCAATTGGCGCCAGAGCGTCCGTTCGGCGTCGGTGGGCTGAGTGCGCAGGTCACGAGCGCGGTATTTCAGCTTGGAGTTTCGCATAGGCGCTCGTGTGGCAACACAGGCCCCCACCCTAACCCTCCCCCGCTGCGCAGGGGAGGGAACAGGACGTCGCATCGATCGCCCTCCCCTGCGCA
Source organism: Azospirillum brasilense (assembly GCF_022023855.1). Taxonomy (NCBI): domain Bacteria; kingdom Pseudomonadati; phylum Pseudomonadota; class Alphaproteobacteria; order Rhodospirillales; family Azospirillaceae; genus Azospirillum; species Azospirillum brasilense. The sequence goes on along the minus strand of NZ_CP059450.1, from coordinate 1,557,073 downwards.
GCGGGGGAGGGAGGGGACCCATGCAGCGCATGGGGAGGGTGGGGGCAAGCCATGACCATCACGCTTCACCAACTCCGCCGCACCGCCGAGGCCCGCCTGCGCGAGGCCGGGGTGGACACGCCCGACCTCGACGCGCGCCTGCTCGTCGAGCACGCGCTGGGCCTCACCCGCCACGACCTGTTCACCCGGGCCAACGACCCCGTCCCAGAGCCCGACGCCGCGCGCCTCCTCGCCCTGGTCGAGCGGAGGGCGGCGCGGGAACCGGTGGGGCGCATCCTCGGCCATCGCGAGTTCTGGACGATCGACCTCGCCCTCAACCCCGACACCCTCGAACCCCGGCCCGACACCGAGACGCTGGTCGAGGCGGTGCTGAAGGCCCTGCCGGACCGGACCGCTCCGCTGCGGCTGCTCGACCTCGGCACCGGGACCGGCTGCATCCTGCTGGCCCTGCTGGCGGAACTGCCCAACGCCACTGGCCTCGGTATCGATCTCAGCCCCGGCGCGGTGGCCGCCGCCACGGAGAACGCGGCGCGCAACGGGCTGGCGGAGCGGGCGTGCTTCCAGACCGGCAATTGGGGCGCCGGGCTGGACGAGCGGTTCGACGTCGTCGTCTCCAACCCGCCCTACATCCCCAGCGCCGACATCGCCGGTCTGGACCCGGAGGTGCGGGAGCACGACCCGCTGCGCGCGCTGGACGGCGGGGCGGACGGGCTGGACGCCTACCGGATCATCGCGGCGCAGACGCCGGACCTGCTCAAGCCGGGCGGCTTGGCCGGGCTGGAGGTCGGGCAAGGCCAGGCGGCGGACGTGACGGGGCTGCTGGCCGCCGCCGGGCTGGAGCCGGCGGGCGTCTTCCGCGACCTGGGCGGCGTGGAACGCTGTGTCCTGGGGTGGAAGCGGTCGTGATTTCGCCCCATCCCCCCAAAAAAAAGGTTGGATTGACGCGCGGTCCCCAGTAGGGTGCAAGGACGACGATGGCCCGGGGACGATCATCCCAGGGCGTACCCATGGCCTCCGGAAACCCCGCGCGGTTGGGCGGACGTCCGAGAAGGCAGACCGGTTGATCGGTTGGGCGCGTCGATTTGATCCCTGCGACCCATCCGCGGTTGGTTCCGCGGCGGGCCCGGCGACCGGATGGTCAGCCAGGGCGTTCGCGGGATTGCACTTCTCTTACATGGGGCCATAAGAGCCAAATGAGACAAGGACCGAACTCCAGGCGCTCGCGCGGTCGTGGCAACGGCGGCGGTGGTGGCGGAGGTGGCGGCGGCGGCGGTGGTGGCGGTGGTAACCGCCGGCAGAACGTTCCGCTGCGTCACCAGACCTTCGACAGCAATGGTCCGGACGTGCGCATCCGCGGCAACGCGTGGCAGGTCCATGAAAAGTATCTGGCGCTGGCCCGTGACGCCTCCTCGTCCGGCGACCGCGTCCAGGCGGAAAACTACCTTCAGCATGCGGAGCACTATTTCCGCATCATCAACCAGATCCAGGAATCCGAGAACCGCCAGCGCGGCAACGTCGGCGCCGCGGGCCTCGGCCCGCAGCCCAGCATGGGCGGTTCGGCAGAGGACGAGGATGGCGGCGAGATGGGCGACGAGTCCGACAGCGTCGCCGACGAGCGCACCCCGCTGAGCGCCTGACAGTCCGTCTGATAACCGTCAGTCCTGAGGCCGGAGAGTTCCGGTTTCAGGACTGGCTGGTTTCCGATCTGGTGAGTTTCAGGTCCGACGCGTTTTCAGGCCGGCAGGTCTTCGGCCAGCGCCACTGGGTCGCCCACCGCGATCCGGCCCCCATGCACCACCCGGGCATAGACGCCGCACTGCGTGTGGTCGTAACCGCGCTCCAGAATGGGGAGCGTGTTGAGGTCGCGCGCGCCGGTCGCCGGGTTGACCTCGCTGGAAGGCCGGCAATCCTTGTGGTCGCAGATGCGCAGGGTGACGTCGCCGACGGTCAGCAGCGCGCCGATCCACTGGCGTTCCACCCAGGGCTCCAGCCCGTCGATCATCAGGTTGGCGCGAAAGCGCCGCGGATCGACCGGCTGCTTGGCCACCCGCTCCTCCAGATCGCGCACACTGGCGAGATTGAGGATGGAGACCGCGGCCTCTTCCCGGTCGGTGAAGGAAAAACCGCCACCCTGCGCCGGATTCCTGGCCTCGGCCAGCTTGGGCAGGCCGGGGGCCGCGCCGGCCAGATAGGCGGCGAAGAACTGCTCCACCAGCATCCGGCCCATCGGCTGGTCCAGACGCCCGCGCGACACCTGCTTGCCGCCGCGCCGGATGATCAGCGACTGGGTGGCCTCGTCGAACTCGGAATCGAGCAGCGCCAGCTTCTCGTTCCGGTCGAGCGTGAAGAAATCCTCGTTGGGGCGCCAGCCCTCGACGTCCGGGCTCAGGGCGGCCGGGCCGTGCAGCAGGCCGAAGCGCCGGTCAAAGGGGATGGGTTGGCCGGTGACGAGGTCAACGGCGGGAAGATCCTGGCCGCTCAGCCCCTTCACGGGGTAGCGGCGTATGGCGGCGACGGTCGCGAGCATTGCATCGCACAATGGTGGGACCGGTTCGCTTCTGTCAACCGTCGCAATCGAAAACCGTCACCAGCGCTCGGCCAAAGGCTCCCGACCCTGGAACTCGGCAATTCGCCGCCGCGTCGCGGGGGAGGTGTCCTCCGGCAACCGGTCCAGCGGGAAGAAGCGCGCCTCCAGGATCTCCACCCCGTCGGCCTGGAGCGTTCCCGACCATCCGCGCGCGACGAAGACCGCCACATGGTCGCTCGCCCCGTGCCGGAAGCGGGCGTAGACGCCGAAGGGCTGCGGGCCGCTCTCGACGGTCAACCCGACCTCCTCCCGCACCTCGCGGCGCATGGCCTCCACCAGGGACTCCCCTTTTCCGACTCCGCCGCCCGGAAAATGCCAGCCGCCGACATAGCTGTGGCGGATCAGCAGGACCGAGGCCGTGCCGCCCCCAGGGTCCGAGTCGTCCAGGATGATCCCCCGCACCCCCATGGTCAGCGGTCGCGCCACCCAATGCCACATGTTGCGGCCGTGCCAAGCCAGCCGCATCAGGGGGGTGGTCAGGGCGGGCCGCAGGGCCTTGGGCGAAGGGTCGCGCGGAGTGCTGGTGGGCGTGGCCGTCATGAAGGCGGGAGTCCGTGGCATTGGCGCCAAACCCTAGCCCTTTCCGGCGGGCCGCGGAAAGCCACCCTTTCGGCGCGGGTCCGACAAAAGCAATAACCACGCGTACCGGGGGGTCTTGCATACGGATGGGCCTCTCCCACATCTACGGCGACGCATGCATCCTTGCGGATCGCACTGGTAACGTGGATCGGACTGACCGGGCTGCCTCGCGGACGGTCGGCGATGAAGGGAGCACAACATGGACTTCGAGAAATACACCGAGCGCAGCCGTGGCTTCGTGCAGGCGGCGCAGACCCTGGCCCTGCGGCGCGGCCACCAGCGGCTGACGCCGGAACATCTGCTGAAGACCCTTCTGGACGACAAGGAAGGCTTGGCCGCCAACCTGATCCGTGCAGCCGGCGGCGACCCCGCCCTGGCGCTGTCGGGCGTGGACGCCGAGTTGGACAAGCAGCCCAAGGTGGAGGGCGCCGGGGCCGGGCAGGTGTACCTGACGCCGGAACTGTCCCGCGTGTTCGAGCAGGCCGAGACGGTCGCCAAGAAGGCCGGCGACAGCTACGTCACGGCGGAGCGCATCCTGCTGGCGCTCGCCATGGCCGACGGCACGCCGTCCGCCGCGGTGCTGAAGCGTGCGGGTGTCACCCCGCAGGCGCTGAACACCGCGATCAACGAGGTGCGCAAGGGCCGCACCGCCGACACCGCCAGCGCCGAGCAGGGCTATGACGCGCTGAAGAAATACGCCCGCGACCTGACCGAGTCGGCGCGCGAGGGCAAGCTCGACCCCGTCATCGGGCGCGACGAGGAAATCCGCCGCACCATCCAGGTGCTGGCCCGCCGCACCAAGAACAACCCCGTCCTGATCGGCGAGCCGGGCGTTGGCAAGACCGCCATCGTCGAGGGCCTCGCCCAGCGCATCGTCAAGGGCGACGTGCCGGAAGGGCTGAAGAACAAGAAGCTGCTGTCGCTCGACCTCGCCGGCATGGTGGCCGGCGCCAAATACCGCGGCGAGTTCGAGGAGCGGCTGAAGGCCGTGCTCCAGGAGATCCAGGCGGCGGCGGGCGAGATCATCGTCTTCATCGACGAGTTGCACACGCTGGTCGGCGCCGGCAAGGCGGATGGCGCCATGGACGCCTCCAACATGCTGAAGCCGGCGCTGGCGCGCGGCGAGCTGCACTGCGTCGGCGCCACCACGCTGGACGAGTACCGCAAGCACATCGAGAAGGACGCGGCACTGGCCCGGCGCTTCCAGCCGGTCTTCGTGCCGGAGCCGACGGTGGAGGACACCATCTCCATCCTGCGCGGCCTGAAGGAGCGCTACGAGGTGCACCACGGCGTGCGCATCACCGACGGCGCCATCGTGTCGGCGGCGACCCTGTCGAACCGCTACATCACCGACCGCTTCCTGCCCGACAAGGCCATCGATTTGATCGACGAGGCGGCCAGCCGCCTGCGCATGGCCGTGGACAGCAAACCGGAGACCATCGACGAGCTGGACCGCCGCATCATCCAGCTCAAGATCGAGCGGGAGGCGCTGAAGCGTGAATCCGACGAGGCCTCGCGCGCCCGGCTCGCCAACCTGGAAGGCGAGTTGGCCGACCTGGAGCAGGAATCCGCCGAGCTGACCGCCAAGTGGCAGGCCGAGAAGGACCAGCTCCAGGGCGCCCAGAAGATTAAGGAGGACCTGGAGAAGGCCCGCACCGAGCTGGAGCAGGCCCAGCGCGACGGCAACTGGGGCCGGGCCGGCGAGCTGGCCTACGGCGTCATCCCCGACCTGGAGAAGCGTCTGAAGGAGGCGGAGGCCCACGCCGCCAACCGCATGCTGAACGAGGAGGTGCGCGACAGCGACATCGCCGCCGTGGTCAGCCGCTGGACCGGCGTGCCGGTGGACAAGATGCTGGCCGGCGAGCGGGAGAAGCTGCTGGCGATGGAGACCCGCCTGAAGACCCGCGTGATCGGGCAGGACGAGGCCATCGTGGCGGTCTCCAACGCCGTCCGCCGCGCCCGCGCCGGCCTGCAGGACCCCAACCGGCCGATCGGCTCCTTCCTGTTCCTTGGGCCCACCGGCGTCGGCAAGACCGAGCTGACCAAGGCGCTGGCCGAGTTCCTGTTCGACGACGAGACGGCGATGGTCCGGCTCGACATGTCGGAATACATGGAGAAGCACTCGGTCGCCCGCATGATCGGCGCGCCTCCGGGCTATGTCGGCTATGAGGAGGGCGGGGCGCTGACCGAGGCGGTGCGCCGCCGGCCCTATCAGGTCGTCCTGTTCGACGAGGTCGAGAAGGCCCACCCGGACGTCTTCAACGTGCTGCTCCAGGTGCTCGACGACGGGCGCCTGACCGACGGGCAGGGGCGGACGGTGGATTTTCGCAACGTGGTCATCATCATGACCTCGAACCTCGGCTCCGAGGTGCTGGCGGCCCAGCCGGAAGGCCAGGACAGCGGCGCCGTGCGCGACGAGGTGATGGAGGTGGTGCGCGCCCACTTCCGGCCGGAGTTCCTGAACCGGCTGGACGAGATCCTGCTGTTCCACCGCCTGGACCGCAGCCATATGGGCGGGATCGTGACGATCCAGCTCGGCCGGCTGGTCCGCATGCTGGCCGACCGCGACATCACGCTGGAGGTGGACGAGGCGGCGACGCAGTGGCTGGCCGAGGCCGGCTACGACCCGGTCTACGGCGCGCGCCCGCTGAAGCGGGTGATCCAGCGGGAGCTTCAGAACCCGCTGGCCACCATGATCCTGGAGGGCCGCGTCGCCGACGGCCAGACGGTCAAGGTGGGGGCGGAAGGCGGCGAGTTGACCATCAACGGCCTGCCCGTCTCCGCCCAGGTGCGCAGCGCGGCGACCCAGCCGGTGACGATGGTGCATTGATGATGCAGGCGGGGGGGCCTTTCGCGAGGCCCCTCGTTCGTCACGTTACCGCGAATTCCCGCGCCACCGCGGCGAAGTGGCAGGAGGCCGCCACCACGACCAGCGCGTGCCAGACCGGGATGTTGTAGGGCAGGCGGTCCAGCGTGTGGATGAAGGCCCCTACCGTGTAGACCACCCCGCCGACCGCCAGCAGAAGCAGCGTGGTCGGCGACAGCGACCGCCACAGCGGTTCGGCCACCGACAGGATGGCCCAGCCGAGCCCGAGATAGAGCACGAAGCCCAGCCGTTCGTACCGCCAGGAGGCGAACAGCTTCAGCGCCACCCCGCCCAGCGCCACCACCCACACCGCGACGCCCAGCGGGATTCCCGCGGCGCCGTCCAGACGGTTCAGGGTGAAGGGGGTGTAGCTGCCGGCGATCATCACATAGATCATCGCGTGGTCGACCCGCCGCAGCACCGCCTTGCGCCGGCCCGGCGGGGACATGTTGTAGGCGGCCGACGCGCTCAGCATGCCGACCAGACCGGCGCCGTAGGCGACCAGCGACATCATCTCGGTCGCGGAGGCATGGCCCGCCGTCACGACCAGCAGCCAGGACGCGCCGATCAGGCCGGCGATCACGCCGATGGCGTGGATGACCGCGTCCGCCGCACGTTCCCCCGCCGTGTGGACGGGAAACTCGAAGCAGGAATCGGGTTTCATGGGACCAGCGTGCCGGAAAGCCGGGCGGATGGAAAGCCCTCCCCCGGCACACCAGCCCCATCGGAATCGTTAACTCCGCAGATAGACCCGGTTGACGTAGGGGTCGTAACGGTGGTCCGGATTCGGCAGCACCGGCTGGAGCGGGCCGAAGCGGTTGCGCAGCAGCGTGTATTCGGTGACGACGATCAGCCGGTCGCTGTGCGTCGGCTGGAGAGCCTTGTGCATCCCGATGTTGTCGGCCAGGAAGCAGTCGCCCGCCCGTCCGGTCAGCGCGACGGGCGCCGACGCGCCGTAGACCGCCTCGACCTCGGCATCGGAATGATTGCGCCGCTCCAGAAGTTCCTGCCCGTGCTGGGAGGCCGGGACGTAGATGTGCGGCCCGCCGCCCATGTCGGTGTCCGTCAGGTACAGGAACATCTTGAAATGACGGACCTGGTTGTAGTCCCGGTGGTAGTTCTGGGTGCTGATCCGCGGGTTGGGCCGGGCCAGCGACCACCACACCGACATGCCGTCGATGGTCGGCTTGCAGCCGTGGAACGCCTCCGCGACCTCCAGGACGAGCGGGTGGTTGATGGTGTCCAGCAGGTGGGGCGCGGCCAGGAACTGCTCCTCCACATAGCGGGCCATCTGGATATCCGGTGACGGCACCTTGTCGATGGTGAAGGAGCCATATTGCCGGTGGCCGCCATCGAAGCAGGGCTGCTCCTCGAAATAGCGCCGCATCGCCGCGACCTGCTCGTCGGTCATCAGGCGGAAGGCGTCGGTGTAGCCGCGCGTCTCCAACTGGGTTTTGAGGCTCAACGCCTGTTCGGACGGCGCGAAGCCGGGGGTGCGGGGCCGGAAGGGCGCGACCAGCGACGCGGCGAGCTTGCGCCGCGGCTCGATCTTCAGACGCGGGATCTGATGCCAGACAACGTCGTCGATCCAACGTGCCTTGTTGTTGAACGGTACCTTCACGCGAACGGGCTCCCCGGCAGATGCGGCAGGTGCGAAAATCACGAATAAGTACCCTAATTACGGGAAATTTTCATCGCTCGTTCGCATGCGGCATTTTGCGCGGGGTGGGGTGGATGGACTTGTCTCCCGGACAATAAAAGGCGGGCGGGGCGCCGGTCGCAGCGCTATGGTCCGCGACCCGACGCTGTTCCAAGGAACGGTTCAAGAAGACGCATCAGAGCGATCATGACCAGACGATCCAGCTTTGCCGCCGGCGCCCGCGACACCCTGCCGATGGTCATCGGCGCGGCGCCCTTCGGGGTGATCTTCGGCACGCTGGTGGCCGCCGGGCCGCTGGCGGCGTGGCAGGGGCAGCTCATGTCCCTGTCGGTCTATGCGGGGTCCAGCCAGTTCATCGCGCTGGGTCTGGTGGCTGGGCACGCCGGGCTGGCGGTGATCTGGCTGACCACCCTGATCGTGAACCTGCGGCACGCCCTCTACGCCGCCACGCTGCTGCCGCACGTCGCCCATCTGCCGGCGCGCTGGCGCTGGACGCTGGGTTTCTTCCTGACGGACGAGACCTTCGCGGTGATGGCCGGCTATTACGCCCGGCATCCGCGGGCGCCGCTCGGGCATTGGTACTTCCTGGGCTCCTGCCTTTCGATGTACGCGAACTGGCAGTTCTGGACCCTGGTCGGCCTGCTGTTCGGCGCGGCCTTCCCGCAGCTCCAGTCGCTGGGCCTGGACTTCGCGATGGTCGCCACCTTCATCGCCATCGTCGTCCCCCAGCTCGCCAGCCTGTCCAACTTCGCGGCGGCGGTGGCGGCGGGCGCCGTGGCCTATCTGGGACAGGACGTGCCCTACAAGCTGGGGCTGATGGCAGCCGTGGTGGCCGGGGTGGCGGTGGGGATGGCCTTGCAGCGCTGGCGCTCCGGCGGGCTGGAGGCCGGGCGGCGGGAGGAGGAGGCGGCATGACCGGGACCGTCCTGACCAACACCGTCATGATCCTGGGTATGGCGGCGGTCACCGTCTTCGTGAAGGCGGCGCTGTTCGTGCTGGGCGACCGGGTGGTCTTCCCGCCGCTGCTGAAGCAGGCGCTGGGCTTCGTCCCGGTGACGGTGCTGACCGCCATCATCGTGCCGATGATCCTGTCTCCCAACGGGGAGGGGCTGGAGCTGACCTGGAGGAACCCGCAGCTGGTCGGCGCGCTGGCCGCCGTGCTCGCCTGCGTGGTGACGGGCAAGCAGCTTCTCACGATCGCCGTGGCGCTGGGCGTCTTCTTCGCCTGGCAGCTGGGCGTCCTCGCCTAGGGGGTGGGCGTAAAGGCTGGCGCCACTTTCCTGCCACAAACAGTGCATAGCCGTTCTGCCGCGGCGCGGTGGCGCGGGTGGGGGCGCATCCTGTATGGTCGCCCGATCGAAAGGGCTACCCGACAGAGTCCGTGATGACCAGACGCCTGCGCCTCGTTCCCGTCTCCCTCGCCGTGACCTGCGCGGTGATGCTGACCGCCTGCCAGACGGGCGAGCGGACCAACCGCGCGCCCGTGGTGCAGGGGACCGCCAGCGCCTCCCCGGCTGGGCTCGATGCCGTCTCCGGCGAGTGGGAAACCGACAAGACCACCGCGCTGCGGTCGCAGCCGAGCAACGGCGCGCCCATCATCGCCACCTTCCCGCCCGGCCAGCCTTTGAAGGTTCTGGGCCGCGCCCGCGGCACCGACTGGGTGGCGGTGCAGGCGGTTGGCTCGACCGCCTATGTGCGAATGCATCTGCTGCGCCTGCGCGGCAGCGCGCCCGTCCAGACCGCTCGTGGGACCAGCACCACCGTCGCCAAGCCGGAGGACAACGCCGGCCCCTCGATCAAGGCCGCGCCGCGCCGCAAGATCGAGGCAACGCCGATCGCGAATTGAGGCGGGGGGGTAGGGCTTGCCCCCACCCTAACCCTCCCCCGCTGCGCAGGGGAGGGGACTGCCGCCGCTGCGCAATCATCTCCCTCCCCTGCGTTAGCGGGGGAGGGCCGGGGTGGGGGTAAGGCCGCCCCTCCCCTCAGAACTCCTTCCAGTCGTCGTCCTCGCTGACGTTGCGCTTGAGCGCGGCGCCCGAATGGGCCACCGCGCGGGCCGCCGGTTTGGTCGCAGCGCGGGCCGGGCGTGGCGCCGGGATGACGTGCCGCGGAGCCGCAACGGTGGTCGGAGCGGCGACCGGCACGGCCCGCGGGTCCAGCTTGAAGAAGCCGATCAGCCCCTTCAGGTCGTTGGCCTGACCGGCCATGGCCTGCGCGGCGGCGGTGGTTTCCTCGACGAGCGCAGCGTTCTTCTGGGTCATCTCGTCCATCTGCGAGACGGTGGCGTTGATCTCGTCGAGCGCCGCCGCCTGCTCCGAGGAGGCGGAGGCCATCTCGGCGATCAGCCCGGCGACCTGCTGGACGCCCGACACGATGCCCTCCAGCGCGTCGCCGGCCTTCTTGACCAGCTCCACCCCGTCCTTCACCTGGGCGTCGCTGTCGAGGATCAGCCCCTTGATCTCCTTGGACGCCTGGGCGGAGCGCTGGGCGAGGTTGCGCACCTCCTGGGCCACCACGGCGAAGCCGCGCCCGGCGTCGCCGGCCCGCGCCGCCTCCACCGCCGCGTTCAGCGCCAGCAGGTTGGTCTGGAAGGCGATCTCGTCGATCACCCCGATGATGTCGGTGATCTTGCGGCTCGACGCCTCGATGCGCTTCATCGCGTCGATGGCCGAGTCCGCCACCGTCCCACCCGACTCCGCGGCGGTGCGGGCGTCGGCGGCCATGCCGTTGGCGCGCTGGGCGTTGTCGGCGTTGGAACGCACCGTGGCGCCCAGCTCCTCCATGCTCGCCGCCGTCTCCTCCAGCGAGGAGGCCTGCTGCTCCGTCCGCTCCGCGAGGTCGGAGGAGCCGATGGAGACCTCGCCCGCCGCCGAGGCGATGGTGTCCGCCGCCTGGGTGATCTGGCCGACGATCTCCGACAGCTTGGCGGAGGTGGCGTTGACATCGGTCTTCAGCGTCTGGAAGGCCCCCTCGTAATCGCGCTGCACCCGCTTGTTGAGGTCGCCCTGGGCAAGCGCGCTGAGCACCGCGCCGAGGTCGGCGATGACCGCCTCCACCGTGTCGGTCAGGCGGTTGATGCCCGCCGACATGGTCTTGTAGAAGCCGTCCTTGCCGGTCAGATCGAGGCGGCGCGACAGGTCGCCCTGCGACACGCCGTCGATCAGCGCGGCGATCTCCTCGCCGATTGCCGTCTCGCGGGCGCGCTGCGCCTCGTCGGCGCGGCGTTCGGCCTCCAGGCGGGCGCGCTCGGCCTCGTCCATCGCCTTCTTCTGGATGGCGTTGTCCTTGAACACCTGCACCGCCTGGGCCATCTGCCCGATCTCGTCGCCGCGGTCGAGGCCGGGAACGGCGACGTCCAGCTTGTCGGCGGCCAGGTCGTGCATGGTCGCGCTCATCGCCCGCACCGCGCCCATCTGGCGGCGGACCAGGAAGAAGCTGACCAGACCGAAGGCCAGCGTGACCAGCGGCGCCACCACCAGGATGGTGCGCTCCACCTCGTCCACCACCCTCATCACGTCGGCCCGCTTCAGCCCGACGAACAGCACGCCGACCACCGAGCCGGAGGCGTCGAGCAGCGGGTCGTATGAGGTGAAGTAGCGCTCGCCCAGGATGTCGGCCTCGCCGCGGTAGGGCTTGCGCTGCGTGATGACGCTGTCGAAGACCGGCCCGGCGCCCAGCTTCGTGCCGTTGGCCCGGCTGCCGTCGGGGTTCTGCACGGTGGTGGCGACGCGGGTGTCGCCGCGGAACACCGTGGCCGCACCGCCGGTCAGTTCGCGGATCTGGTCGACCATGCGGGTGTCGCCGTCGATCCGCACCGATCCGACGTAAAGCGCGCCGTCGCGCAGGCTGTAGTCGGCGCCGTTCTGCTTCAGCAGCATGTGGGCCAGCGCCATGCTGCGCTCCCGCTGCTCCTGCGCGGAAGCGGCGCTGCGGTCGCTCAGCACCTGGCTGGATGCCAGCGTCAGCACGATGGCCAGGATGAACAGCCCCAGCACGTTCAGCAGGGACAGTTTGGCGGTCAGGGAGAGATTTTTCAGCACGTTCGGCCCTATGCGGCAATCGCTCCGCAGCCCTCGCCAACGGAGATAGACAATAAGTCTAATACGGTTTTATCCATTCGTCCGCGTGCAATTTTTCGGAGATCGATTCCCGTAAGCCGTGTGGAAACCCTCCGGCGGACCGCCATGCAGCCGGCGCACGGCCCGTCTTCCTTGGTTGGCGCCGCAAGTGGCCCTAGGTTAGGGCAGCCGCTTTTCCCAACCGACCCTTCTCCCGGACCTTTCCATGCGCCGCCGCACCAGCAACCCCAGCCCGGCCCCCTCCTACGCGGAGGCCGCGTCCAGCACCGGCGACATGGCGGCGCTGCGCTCGCTCGTCCCCTACCTGTGGCCGCGGGACTCCTTCGAGACGAAGCTGCGCGTCGTGGTCGCGCTGGTCCTGCTGGTCGGCGCCAAGGTGGCGAACGTCTGGGTGCCGCTCTTCTACAAGCGGGCGGTCGACGCCCTGTCGCCGGGGGACGCTGGGGCGCTGGTGACCATCCCGCTGGGGCTGATCGTCGCCTATGGCCTGGCGCGCGTGATGTCGCTGGTCTTTGCGGAGCTGCGCGACGCGGTGTTCGCCAACGTCGCCCAGCGCACCATCCGCAAGGTTGCCCTGTCGGTCTTCCAGCATCTGCACGCCCTGTCGCTGCGCTTCCATCTGGAGCGGCAGACCGGCGGCCTGACCCGCTCGCTGGAGCGCGGCACCCGCGCCATCGAGACGCTGCTGCGCTACGCCCTGTTCTCCATCGTGCCGACGCTGGTCGAGATCACGCTGGTCTGCGTGATCCTGTGGCGGATGTTCGACGGCTGGTTCGCGCTGGCGACCTTCGCCACGGTGGGAAGCTACATCGCCTACACCTTCTTCGTGTCGGAATGGCGCATCCAGTTCCGCCGCGCCATGAACGAGACCGACAACAAGGCCAACACCAAGGCGGTGGACAGCCTGCTGAACTACGAGACCGTCAAGTATTTCGGCAACGAGGGGCACGAGGCCCGGCGCTACGACCAGGCGCTGGCCTCCTACGAGCAGGCAGCGGTCAAGAGCCAGCGCAGCCTGTCGCTGCTGAACATCGGCCAGTCGGCGATCATCTCGCTGGGTCTGGCGGTGGTCATGGGCATGGCGGCGCGCGGCATCGTCAACGGCACGATGACGCTGGGCGACTTCGTGCTGGTGAACACCTACCTGCTCCAGCTCTACCAGCCGCTGAACTTCTTCGGGGTGGTGTACCGCGAGATCAAGCAGGCGCTGATCGATGTGGAATCCATGGTGACTCTGCTGTCGGTGGACCGCGAGGTGGCCGACCGGCCGGGCGCTCCCCCGCTGGCCATCACGGGAGGCGAGCTGAGCTTCGACGGGGTGGAGTTCGGCTACGACCCGCGGCGGCCGATCCTCAAGGGGGTCAGCTTCACCGTGCCCGCCGGGCGGACGGTGGCCATCGTCGGCCCGTCCGGGGCGGGCAAATCGACCATCGGCCGGCTGCTGTTCCGCTTCTACGACGTGTCGGGCGGCGGCATCCTGATCGACGGGCGGGACATCCGGGAGGTGACCCAGCAATCGCTGCGCGGCGCCATCGGCATCGTCCCGCAGGACACGGTGCTGTTCAACGATACGGTCTATTACAACATCGCCTACGGCCGCCCCGGCGCCAGCCCGGCGGAGGTCGAGCAGGCGGCGCGGCTGGCCCACATCCACAACTTCATCATGGCGCTGCCCGACGGCTACGAGACCACGGTGGGGGAACGCGGGCTGAAGCTGTCCGGCGGCGAGAAGCAGCGCGTCGCCATCGCCCGCACCATCCTGAAGAACCCGGCGATCCTGCTGTTCGACGAGGCGACCTCGGCGCTCGACACCCACACCGAGCGGGAGATACAGGCGAACCTGCGCGAGGTCAGCCGTGGCCGGACCACACTGGTCATCGCCCATCGCCTGTCCACCGTGATCGACGCCGACGAGATCCTGGTGATGGAGGCCGGGCGTGTGATCGAACGGGGACGCCACATGGAACTGCTGTCGCGCGGCGGCGCCTATGCCGCATTGTGGGCGCGGCAACAGGAATCCTCCCAGGGGCCGGAACCGGTTCCGGAAGTCCTCGCTCCCACCTGAGCCCTTTCCCACTTCATCCCATCATCACGACGGAGCATCCCTTTGGGACCGGTACGGCAGGCGCTGCGCGAGGCGACCCGCGACATTCATGAGCGGCTGGACCGCGCGGCGGTCCTGCGCCCGCTGACCAGCCCGTCGATCACGGCGGACGAGTACCGCGACGCCCTGATCGCCCTGCACGGCTTCAACGCCCCCATCGAGCGGGCGCTGGGCGAGGGAGCCGAACGGCTGGGCCTGCTGCGCGCCGATCTGGCCGATCTGGGGGTGGACGCGGATTCCCTGCCGGTGGCTGGGGCGCTGCCGGCGCTGGACGGCCTGCCGGCGCGGCTGGCGGCGCGCTACGTGCTGGACGGCTCCGCCCATGGCGGGCGGGCGATGCTGCCCAACGTCACCCGCGCGCTGGGCTTCGACGCCACGCGCGGGGCGCGTTTCCTGGCCTCGGCCGGGATCGACATGGCCGGCCGGTGGAAGGCGTTGCTCGCCCAGCTGGAAAGCGAGCTGGACGCGCCCGAGTCGACGCAGACGGCCTGCGCCGCGGCGGTCGCCCTGTTCGCCGCGCTGGAGGTCTGGCTGGACGGACTGGTGCCGAAGACGGCGTGACGCCCATCGAAGCCGGCGGATCGACGCAGCGGATCGACGCGGGGGCTTCACCGCGCCCGCCGCGCCCGCTAGGTTCCCTGCATGACCACCGCTCCCGCCCTCAACACCCCCGCCGCGCTCGCCGACGCGGTGCTGCGGGGTGACCGCCGCGCGCTCGCCCGCGCCATCACGCTGATCGAATCGACCCGGCGCGACCACCGCGCCCAGGCCGACACCCTGCTGGAGACGCTGCTCCCCCACACCGGCAACTCCGTGCGGGTGGGCATTTCCGGCGTGCCGGGGGTGGGCAAGTCGACCTTCATCGAGGCGTTCGGGCAGTACGTCATCGCGCGGGGGCACAAGGTGGCGGTGCTGGCCATCGACCCGTCGTCGCAGCGCACCGGCGGCTCCATCCTGGGCGACAAGACCCGCATGGTGGACCTGTCGCGCGAACCGAACGCCTTCATCCGCCCGTCGCCGGCCGGCGCCACGCTGGGCGGCGTGGCCCGCCGCACGCGCGAGGCCATGCTGATCTGCGAGGCGGCGGGCTTCGACGTGATCGTGGTGGAGACGGTGGGCGTCGGCCAGTCGGAGACGGCGGTGGCCGACATGGTCGACCTGTTCATGCTGCTGCTGCTGCCCGCCGGGGGCGACGAGCTTCAGGGCATCAAGAAAGGCATCGTGGAGCTGGCCGACCTCGTGGTCGTCAACAAGGCGGACGGCGACCTTGCCAACACGGCGCGGCATACCGTCGCGGACTACCGCCACGCCCTGACCCTGCTGCGCCATGGCGACTGGCGCGTTCCAGTGCTGAGCTGCTCGGCCATCACCAGGGCCGGCATCGATTCGGTGTGGGACACCATCGGGGAGCACAAGGCGATCACCGAGGCGTCCGGAGTCCGCGCCACGCGCCGTGCCGAGCAGGCCCGCGCCTGGCTGTGGAGCGAGATCCGCGAGACGCTGGTGGACGCCTTCAAGGCGCACCCCGCCGTGCGCGCCGACCTGTCCGCGCTGGAATCCCGCGTGACCGGCGGCGCCATCACCCCCACCGCCGCTGCACGCGTTTTGCTTGAAAAGTTCCTCGGGCGCGCGGTGGAGTAGGTCCTTTCGGGTATGCTGCACCGCAACATTTCCGTTGCGCCGCGATTCTCCCGTGCATAAGGTGGCGTGGGCGGGAAAGGAGCGTCTTCGCGGCGCTTGGGCGAGAGGTTTGCCCGCAGTCTCCTGGGGTACGAGCCGGAGTTGACTTGTCCGACACCGCCTCCGCGTCGAGTCGTCAACGGGAGACCTTAGGACATGGCCGCCAACTTTCTTGATCTTTTCGAGCGCTTCAATCCCCTGACCATGGGGCCCCTGGCTCTGTCGCCGCTGGGCAAGGCGAACGCCGAGACCTACGCCGCCCGCGGCACGCGCGTCGCCGGCGTGATGCAGGACGGCTGCCGCCGCCTGCTCGACGGTGTGACCGCCGGCATCGGCGAGACGACCCACCTCGCCAGCGAATTCGCCAAGGTGCGCAGCCCGGCGGACCTCGTCGCCGTGCAGCGCGAATGGGCGACCGTCGCCCAGGCCCGGGTCGTCAACCAAGTGCAGACCGTCCTCGACGTCTCCTCGAAGATCGCCGCCGAGCTGGGCGTCGCCCCGGTGGCCCTGTCGCCGGCCGCCCCGGCGCCCAAGGCCGCTCCGGTCGCCGCGCCCGCTCCCGCCCCGAAGTTGGAAGCCCCCAAGGTCGAAGAGAAGAAGGCCGAGGTGAAGGCGGAGGCGGCTCCCGCTCCGGAGCCGAAAAAAGCTCCGGCGGCCCGCAAGGCTCCGGCCAAGGCTGCCGCTCCCAAGGCCGCGCCGAAGGCCGAGGCGCCCGCTCCGAAGGCGGAGCCGGTAAAGGCTGAAACGCCGAAGGTCGAGGCGGCTCCCGCCCCGACTCCGAAGGCTGAAGCCCCCAAGGTCGAAGCGCCGAAGGCTGAAGAGAAGAAGGCCGAGGTGAAGGTCGACATGAAGGCCGAGCCTCCCAAGGTCGAGTCTCCGAAGGTCGAGGCCCCCAAGGCGGAAGCGCCGAAGCCGGAGGCTGCCAAGGCCGCCCCGAAGGCCGCCGCTCCCGCCGCCGAGTGATTCACCGGATCGCGGTCCCCGCCGGCCCGGGGACCGTCGATCGGCGCGCGCCCGTCTCTTCCTTCCTTGACGGGCGCGCGCTTGTTCGACTATAACGCCGCCTCCTTCGGGCGGAATGCTGCCCGGGACCGGGTTTCATTTGCAAAAATAAAGGATCAGTCCGATGGCACGTCGGTGCTCCGTGACCGGTAAGGGCACGCAGTTTGGCAACAACGTCAGCCACGCCAACAACAAGACCCGCCGCCGTTTCCAGCCGAACCTGCAGGAAACCTCGCTGCTGAGCGACGCTCTGGGTCAGATGGTGCGCCTGCGTATCTCCACCAACGCGATCCGTTCGATCGAGCACAAGGGCGGCCTCGACGCCTTCCTGCTCGACGCGAAGGACGATGTCCTCAGCCTGGATGCGCGCCGCCTGAAGCGCCGCATCGCCAAGGCCCAGGACAAGCAGCAGGCCGCCGCGGCCTGAGGCTGACCGCCGGAGGCGCCTGAGCGCTTCCGGCGATTCTGGTGACGTCACCGCGGGGCGGCAAACTCCGCGGTCGGGCGCTACGCCCCACACCAGGACGACTCCGACTCTCGGTTGCACCGAATCCCGGTTGAGAGTGTCGCGCGCATCGCCGAAAGGCTTTGCGCGCGTTTTGTCGTATCCGGGGTCTGCCTTAGAACGAC
This sequence comes from Azospirillum brasilense, assembly GCF_022023855.1. NCBI lineage: Bacteria > Pseudomonadati > Pseudomonadota > Alphaproteobacteria > Rhodospirillales > Azospirillaceae > Azospirillum > Azospirillum brasilense. Next base: position 1,539,886 of record NZ_CP059450.1, on the reverse strand, counting down.
CGCTGCACGCCCAGCAGCAGGCGGTAGCGCGGCGAATCGGGACCGAACCCGACGCCGACCCCGGCCCCCACGGCAAGGTTCTCGCCGATGAGATGCCGGACGCCGGCCTCCACGAAATTGTCGGCCTTGCCGCGCTCCCGCGATTGCTCGCGCACCACGTCGAAGGCCACTGCGGTGGCGGGGCCGACCGGGGCGTTCATCCCGGCGGCCATGATGAAGCGGTTCTCGCGCTCGTCCGAAGCCGGATCGAACAGATGCCGCCAGGACAGGTTGGCGTGCAAGCGCGGCGCGCCGGCGGCGGGCCCGAGCGGCTGGGTCAGGCGTCCGGTGATCCCAGCCTCGGTCGTCTTGCTCCCCGATCCGTAGGGGATGCTGACCAGCGGCTCCACCGAGACGCCCAGCCGTCCCTGCGACGGTTCGCGGATGTTGTATTCGGCGGACAGCTTGACGTCGCCCTGCTGCGCGTCGTCGGCGTTGCCCACGCGGTAGCCGGGATTGACCTTCAACGCCAAGCCGTTGGCCACGCCGACCTGGAGTTCCGGGTCGAAGGACAGGCGGTTGCGCCCACCATCCCCCTTCAGCCGGTCGAAGAAGGCGCGAACCTTCACGTCGACGCTGCCTTTCTCGATGGCGGCGGCGTCCTCCAGACTGATGGGCAACTCCGACGACAGCGCCATGCGCTTGTCGTCCTGCGCGCGGGCCGTCCCGGCGGCGGCGAGCAGCCCGGCGGCGAGGGTGAGGCCCGCGAAGGCGGCGTGGCGCATGTCTGCTTTCCCGAACCGGTGGCGTTTGCCGAACAACAGCCGGACGGGGCGAACGGGCCGCGGAGGGGACGGGGTTACTCCACCGAGTCGGGGTCTTCGGCGTCCACCACCCGCCGGGCGATGTCGTAGGCGAAGCCGGCACGGCCGAGTGCCGCCAAGTCCTTGTCGCGGAACTCCGCGCGCTTTTCCGGCAGGCGGTAGGGGCCGAGCCGGCGGCGGCGGGCCAGCGCCAGGGCGGCGGTCAGGTTCAGGTCGCCCTCCACCTCCTCGTCCAGCGACTCCAGCGCGCGGTCGGCCTCGTCGCGGCCGATGCCCTTGGCGGACAGCTTCTCGCGGATGGCGCGGGTCGAGGTGCCGCGGCGGTGCAGACTGGCTGCCCGCATCTCGGCGTAAGCCGTGTCGTTGAGCAGGCCGCTGCGCAGGTAGCGGGCGATCAGATCCTCGACCCAGCGCGCTCCCTCCGCCGGGTCGGTGCCGTGGGCCTGGGCGGAGCGGTCGACCTTGCGCATCAGCACGCGGCGCAGGCTGGCCGAGGAACTGGCGAAGCGCTGGAGATAGTGCAGGGCCGCGTTCTCCAGATACTGGGCGGTCACGAGGCGCGGCGGCTTGCGGGCCGGCGGCTGGTCGCGGGTCATGGCTGTCTCCCGTCCGGGGGCGGTTGCCGGAACGTGCGGCGCGCCCTAAAGTCCGGTCCATTCCTGTGAATCGTGGTGCGATGACTCATCCTCTCCCTCCCATGCCCCGCCAGGTCGGCGCCGTCAACTGGGTCGGCCTGTGGACCCTTTACGCGCGCGAGGTGCGCCGGTTCCTGAAGGTGCACCAGCAGACCGTCTGGGCGCCCGTGGTCACCACCCTGCTGTTCTACGCCGTCTTCGCGCTGGCGCTGGGCGGTGCGGTGCGGATGATCGGCACGGTGCCCTATCTGGAGTTCCTGGCGCCCGGCCTGATCATGATGGCGATGGCCCAGAACGCCTTCGCCAACACCTCCTCCTCCGTGGTGATCGCGAAGGTCCAGGGCAACATCGTCGACATCCTGATGCCGCCGATGGCCCCGCTGGAACTGGTCTTCGGCTTCGTCATGGGCGGGGTGACGCGCGGCCTGCTGGTCGGGCTGGTGACCGGGCTGGCGATCTGGGCCTTCGTTCCGATCCGCATCGCCCATCCGGAATTCGTCGTCTTCCACGCCCTGATGGCCTCCATGCTGCTGTCGCTGCTCGGGCTGGTCGGTGGCATCTGGTCGGAGAAGTTCGACAACATCGCGGCGGTGACCAACTTCGTGGTGACGCCGCTGTCCTTCCTGTCCGGCACCTTCTATTCGGTGGAGACGCTGCCGCCGGTGTTCTGGTGGATCGCCCATTTCGACCCGTTCTTCTACATGATCGACGGCTTCCGCTACGGCTTCATCGGTCGGTCGGACGGCACGCTGGGGATCGGGATTCTCGTCATGCTGGCGGTCAATGGCGGCCTCTGGTGGCTGGCTTGGCGCATGCTGAAGACGGGCTACAAGCTGAAGGCGTAAATCCGCCCGAATCCGGCCGAATTCAGCCGGTCGGCGTAGCCAATCCGTTGACAGGCTGAAGTGACATCTTGATATTCGACGGTTCCCGGCGGGCGAGGGTGTCCGCCGGGCTTTCCTCATTCGGAGGTTTTCGCTGTGATTCCGGTCGTCATGCCCACATATGCCCGCGCCGACATCGTGTTCGAGCGCGGCGAAGGTCCGTATCTGTACGCGACCGACGGGCGACGATTCCTCGACTTCGCCGCCGGTGTGGCGGTGAACGTCCTCGGCCACGCGAACCCCTATCTGGTCGAGGCGCTGACGGCCCAGGCCCGCAAGCTCTGGCACACCTCCAACCTGTTCCGGGTCGCCGGGCAGGAGAGCCTCGCCAAGCGGCTGACCGAGGCGACCTTCGCCGACACCGTGTTCTTCACGAACTCGGGCGCCGAGGCGTGGGAGTGCGGCGCCAAGCTGATCCGCAAATACCATTACGAGAAGGGCGACAAGGCCCGCACCCGCATCATCACCTTCGAGCAGGCCTTTCACGGCCGCACGCTGGCCGCGGTGTCGGCGGCGCAGCAGGAGAAGCTGATCAAGGGCTTCGGCCCGCTGCTCGACGGCTTCGACCTCGTGCCCTTCGGCGACCTGGAGGCGGTGCGCGCCGCCATCACCGACCGCACCGCGGCCATCTGCCTGGAGCCGATCCAGGGCGAGGGCGGCATCCGCGCCGGCTCGGTCGAGTTCCTGCGCGGCCTGCGCGAGCTGTGCGACCAGCACGGGATGATGCTGTTCCTGGACGAGATCCAGTGCGGCATGGGCCGCACCGGCAAGCTGTTCGCCCATGAATGGGCCGGCATCACGCCGGACGTCATGGCGGTGGCCAAGGGCATCGGCGGCGGCTTCCCGCTGGGCGCCTGCCTCGCCACCGAGAAGGCGGCGTCGGGCATGACCGCCGGCACCCACGGCTCGACCTACGGCGGCAACCCGCTGGCCACCGCGGTCGGCAACGCCGTGCTGGACAAGGTGCTGGAGCCCGGCTTCCTCGACCATGTGCAGCGCATCGGCGGCCTGCTCCAGGACCGGCTGGCCGGGCTGGTGGCCGAGAACCCGTCGGTCTTCAAGGGCGTGCGCGGCCAGGGGCTGATGCTCGGCCTCGCCTGCGGCCCGGCGGTCGGCGACGTGGTGGCGAAACTGCGCGCCAACGGCCTGCTGTCCGTTCCGGCGGGCGAGAATGTGGTTCGGCTTCTGCCGCCGCTGAACATCGGCGAGGCCGAGGTCGAGGAGGCCGTGGCCATCCTCGCCAAGACCGCCAAGGAGCTGGTGTGATGCCCGCCGTTCGTCATTTCCTCGACATCGACCGGCTGGACAAGGCCACCCTGCGCCAGATCCTCGCCATGGCCGCGACCATCAAGAGGGACATCCCGGCCTACCGCTCGCTGTTCGCGGGCCGCACGCTGGCGATGATCTTCGAGAAGCCGTCGACCCGCACCCGCGTCTCCTTCGAGGTGGGCATGCGCCAGCTCGGCGGCGACGTGGTGGTGCTGAAGCCCGACGACATGCAGCTCGGCCGCGGCGAGACCATCGGCGACACCGCCCGCGTGCTGTCCCGCTATGTGGACGCGGTGATGGTCCGCACCATGGGCGAGGAGCGCGTGCAGGAGCTGGCCGAGTTCGCCTCGGTGCCGATCATCAACGGCCTGACCGACCAGTCGCACCCCTGCCAGATCATGGCCGACGTGATGACCTTCGAGGAGCATCGCGGCCCCATCGAAGGGCGCACGGTGGCCTGGATCGGCGACGTGAACAACGTGGCGGTCAGCTGGGTCCATGTGGCGGTGCGCCTCGGCGTGGAGATCCGCCTCGGCTGCCCGGAGATCTACGGCCCGGCGCCGGAGCTGCTCGACTGGGTGAAGCGCGAGGGCGGGCGGATCACCGTCACCGCCTCGCCGGAGGAGGCCGTGCGCGGCGCCGACTGCGTGGTCACCGACGCCTGGGCCTCCATGCACAACACCGACGTGGACGAGCGGGCGGCGATCCTGACGCCCTATCAGGTGAACGAGGCGCTGATGGCGCTGGCTGCCCCTGATGCCCTCTTCATGCACTGCCTGCCCGCCCATCGCGGGGAGGAAGTGACCGACGGGGTGATCGACGGCCGGCATTCGGTCGTCTGGGACGAGGCGGAAAATCGCCTGCACGCCCAGAAGGCCATACTGGCATGGTGCCTCGGCGCCACTATTTAAGAGCACTTGGGGCTAAGAGCCCTTGGAATTGGAGTCATGGCCCGGCGCCGCCCCCCGCGATGAGCGGGAAGGCGGCGCCGGGCCATGGCCTGTCGTAACTTCGAGGACATCATGGACGATCCTTCCGTCCAACCGATCACCGACGATCTCGTTCTGCCCTTCCAGATCGAGGCGTCGCGCCTGCGCGGCCGCATGGTGAAGTTGGGCCCCGCGCTGGACGAAATCCTGACCCGCCACGCCTATCCGGAGCCGGTCGCCCGCTTCCTGGCCGAGACGATGACGCTCGCCATGCTGTTGTCCAGCATGCTGAAATACGACGGCATCTTCACGCTCCAGACCAAGGGCGACGGGCCGGTCCGGCTGATGGTGGCGGACATCACCTCGGTCGGCGACATCCGCGCCTACGCCCAGTTCGACGAGGAAGCGCTGGCCAAGGCCGCCGACGACGTGGCCATCGCCCCGGCGCCGGCCCTGCTCGGCAAGGGCCACATCGCCTTCACCGTGGACCAGGGGCCGAACACCGAGCGCTACCAGGGCATCGTCGAGCTGTACGGCAAGACGCTGGCCGATTGCGTGCAGCATTACTTCCGCCAGTCGGAGCAGATCGACACCGGCCTGACCGTGTCGGTGGACCAGGAGACCCTGCCGGACGGCAGCAAGGGCGCCTGGCGGGCCGGCGGAATCATGATCCAGCGCCTGCCGCAGGACGCCACGGAAAAGGTGCTCGGCTCCGGCGACGAGGACGCGTGGCGCCGCGCCATGGTCCTGCTGTCCAGCACCACCGGCGACGAGCTTCTCGACCCGGAGCTGCCGGCCCGCGACCTGCTGTTCCGCCTGTTCCACGAGGACGGCGTGCGGGTGTGGCAGCCCAAGGCCCTGCGCTTCGGCTGCCGCTGCTCGCGCGAGCGGGTGTCGGACATGCTGTCCAGCCTGCCGCGGGACGAGGTGCAGAGCCTGAAGATCGACGACGGGCGGGTCGAGGTGGTCTGCCAGTTCTGCTCCACCGCCTACCACTTCGACGACGCGGACCTCGACCGGGTCTATGGGACGGCGAAGTAGGGGGCTCCAGGTTCCGGATGCGCTTGGGAAACGGCGCGGCTATAGTGCCGCGCCGTTTTTCCGTCTCACCGGAGCGATCATGCCCACCCGCCGTTTCGTTCTCGCCGCCGCTCTCGCCACCGTGGCCCTGACGGCCTGCCAGAGCACGCCGCCGCGTCCGGCGGCCCGGCCCATCGACTATTCCAACTTCGGCCCGATCATGCTGAGCGCGGGCGGCGTCGACGTGGTGGACGCCCACCGTCCGGCCGGCACCACCGTCGACCAGCGCATCCCCCTGCCGCCCGCCGAGGCGGTGCGCCGCTGGGCCAACGAGCGGCTCCAGGCCGCGGGCGGGCCGGGCCGCGTCCGCGTCACCATCCGCGACGCCAGCATCGTCGAGGTGCAGCTTCCCAAGACCGGCGGGGTGAAGGGCTACTTCACCAACGATCAGGCCCAGCGCTACGACGGTCGGATCGAAGTGGAGATCGGCGGCGAGCTGCCCGGCGAGACGACCTTCCGCGGCATGACCAAGGCGACGGTGACCCACTCCACAACGGTGCCGGAGAACATCTCGGTGGCCGACCGCGAGGCGACCCTGCAGGACCTCGTCCGCCGTATGATGGACGATTTGAACGCACGGCTGGACGCCGGCATCCGCAAGGATCTGGCGCCGATGGTGCGGCGGTAACGTTCGGCAGCAGGGAAGTCTTGCCCCCTCCCTGACCCTCCCCCGCTTCGCAGGGGAGGGGATTGAACTCCCTCTCCTGCGTCAGCGGGGGAGGGAAGGGGCCCGCGGCGAAGCCGTGGGAAGGGTGGGGCAACAGCGCACCTTAAACACAAAAAGGGCCGCCCCGTGGGGCGGCCCTTTCCGTTCCGATCCGTTCGGATCCGCTTAGTAGCGGTAGTGGTCCGGCTTGAACGGGCCTTCGACCTTCACGCCGATGTACTCGGCCTGCTTGGCGGACAGCGTGGTCAGCTTGGCGCCGATCTTGTCCAGATGCAGGCGGGCGACCTTCTCGTCCAGGTGCTTCGGCAGCACGTAGACCTTGTTCTCGTAGCTGGCGGCGTTGGTCCACAGCTCGATCTGGGCCAGCACCTGGTTGGTGAAGCTGGCGCTCATCACGAAGCTCGGGTGGCCGGTGGCGCAGCCGAGGTTCACCAGGCGGCCCTGGGCCAGGACGATCAGGCGCTTGCCGTCGGGGAAGACAACCTCGTCAACCTGCGGCTTGACCTCTTCCCACTTGTAGTTGCGAAGAGCCTCGATCTGGATCTCGCTGTCGAAGTGGCCGATGTTGCAGACGATGGCGCGGTCCTTCATCTGGCGCATGTGGTCCAGCGTGATGACGTCCACGTTGCCGGTCGCGGTGACGAAGATGTCGCCTTGCGGCGCGGCCTCGTCCATCGTGACGACCTGATAGCCTTCCATGGCGGCCTGGAGCGCGGTGATCGGGTCGATCTCCGTCACCAGGACGCGCGCGCCCTGCGAGCGCAGCGAGGCGGCCGAGCCCTTGCCCACGTCGCCGTAGCCGGCGACCACGGCGACCTTGCCGGCCACCATCACGTCGGTGGCGCGCTTGATGCCGTCGACCAGCGACTCGCGGCAGCCGTAGAGGTTGTCGAACTTCGACTTGGTGACGCTGTCGTTCACGTTGATGGCCGGAACCTTCAGCGTGCCCTTCTTCATCATCTCATAGAGACGGTGGACGCCGGTGGTGGTCTCCTCCGACAGGCCGCGGACCTCGGCCAGCATCTCCGGATACTTGTCGTGCATGATCTGGGTGACGTCGCCGCCGTCGTCCAGGATCATGTTCGGGGTCCAGCCGTCCGGACCGCGCAGGGTCTGCTCGATGCACCACCAGAACTCTTCCTCCGTCTCGCCCTTCCAGGCGAAGACCGGGATGCCGGCGGCGGCGATGGCGGCGGCGGCCTGGTCCTGGGTCGAGAAGATGTTGCAGGACGACCAGCGGACGGTCGCGCCGAGAGCGGTCAGCGTCTCGATCAGCACGGCGGTCTGGATGGTCATGTGCAGGCAGCCGACGATGCGGGCGCCGGCCAGCGGCTTCGTCTCGCCGAACTCCGCGCGCAGCGCCATCAGGCCGGGCATCTCGGTCTCGGCGATGGTGATTTCCTTGCGGCCCCACTCGGCGAGGCTGATGTCCTTGACCTTGTAGTCGGTGAAGTTGGCGGGCGCGGCCATCGGGGGGTCTCCTGGGCGGCTGTTCGTAGGACAGCAATGAAAAGGGGCGGGCGCACCGGCCCGCTGTGGCGTTGGTGTAGCAGCGCCATCCGGCCCCCGCAAGCATAAAGATATCTTTATGTTTGCGGGGCAACCGATCGTGGGCGACCGCGTGGCCGCGGCTTGTCCGGCCCGGCGGACCTTTTCCGTGCGGGCCGGCGTTCCCATAACCGGTCTGTGACGGACGGAAGGCATGGGACGGGCGATGGCGCTGGCAGGATTGAGGGCACCCGGCTTCTGGACGAGGCTCGGCCGGCACGAGTTGAGGCTTCTCGTCGGTATGGCGGTCAGCGCCGGGCTGATCCTGGCCTTCGCCTTGCTGGCCGGCGAGGTGATCGAGGGCGAGACGGCGGCCTTCGACCGCGCGGTGCTGATGGCGCTGCGGGTGGCCGGCGATCCGGCGATGCCGCTGGGGCCGCCCTGGCTTCACAACGCGGCGCGCGACGTCACGGCGCTTGGCAGCATCACCGTGCTGTCGCTGATCACCGCGGTGACGGTGGGTTTCCTGCTGCTCCAGGGGAAGCGCGGGGCGTCGCTCCTGGTGCTGCTGTCGGTCGGCGGCGGCATGGCGATCAGCGGCCTGCTGAAGAACCAGATCGGGCGGGAGCGCCCGGACATCGTCCCCCACGGCGACATCGTCTTCACCGCCAGCTTCCCCAGCGGCCATTCGCTGCTGTCGGCGGTCGTCTTCCTGACGCTGGGGGCGATGCTGGCGCGCTTCGTCGAGGGGAAGCGGCAGAAGGCCTATGTGCTCGTCGTGGCGATGGCGGTGACGCTGCTGGTCGGGTGCAGCCGCGTCTATCTGGGCGTCCATTGGCCGACCGACGTCCTGGCGGGCTGGTGCGTCGGGGCGGGCTGGGCCGCGCTGTGCTGGCTTGTCGCCCTGTGGCTGCAAAGACGCGGTGCCGTCGAACCGGAGGATGAAGCCGGAACGGTGCCGGATCGCACTTGACCCCGCCCAGGCTCAGCCGATATTTCGGGTGATCCTGCCGTTCAACCCACAGCATGTCGATGTCCGAAGGCGCACTAGACCGTGAAACCCTGCAAGCCGTCGGCGTGCTGAAGCGCGCCGTGGACGAGGCGCGGGTGCCGGGTGTGCTGGAGTTCCGGCTGCTCTCCAGCGCGCTGGACCGCACGCTGGAAACGGAAGATCTGCATGAACTGAACGAGGCCAAGCGCGTTTACGAAACGCTGGACGGCGAATGCCGGACGCTGGTCGTGGAACGAGCCACCAGCCTCGCCCATGCCGAGGCCGCCGAACGGCGGGCGCCGCATGAGGAGGTGGAGGTCGACGTCGTCCCTGCCCGCGTCCCCGTCCCCGCGGCGAAGCCGCAACCCCCGGCATCGTCGCCTTCGGCGCCGCCAGCGGGTTCGCCGCCCGGCCTGCGCGGCGGCAGGACGATGCGTCCGGCCACCGGTTTCCTGGCGGCGTTGAATGGTGTGCGCTCCGCCTCGCGGAGCCAGCCGCCGGGCAAGCGGACGGACGATGGGGCGCCCGACAGCCGTGCCACCGCGAAGTCGCGGTTGATGGCGGCGGTAGAGGAGCGGCGCGAGAGCGACCAGGGCGCGGGATTCCGTTCCGGAGGTCCGGTGTCGGACAGCGACTGACCGAGATGAGGATGATCACAGAATGACAGCGTTCAGGGTCGGGGATCAGGTGACGATCCACAACAGCCAGACCGGCCCGGAGAGGATCGCCACCGTCGATGCCTTCACCGAGGGTAACCGCTGCATGGTGCTGTCCGACGGCACCAAATGGCGGGCGGACGGCCAACGCCAGTGGCGCGTCGGCAGCGGCTACTACAAGGGGCCGGTGGTCGAGCGGACGCGGCCCGGTGACGTCGACATCGTGACCCGGCGCCGTGCCATTGGCGTGATCCGCAAGTTCGCCCAGGACCTGAACATGGACAGCCCCCTGGACGCGGCGGCGCTGACCCGCATCGTCGAGCGGATCCAGGCGGAGCAGGCCGCAGCCCCCAAGCCCGTGGAGTCCGAGGACTAAGGACCACAAGCCCCCGACCCCTTCCTCCGAGCGAAGAAGGGGAGGGGCGTGCGTGTTGCTTTGGCATGCAAATGCGTATCATTATCATGGTATGCAGCCGTGAACCGGCCAAGCAACCGCATTCGGGCTGAAATCACATGACGGTCAAGAGGAAGGGCGCCGCGGCGCGCCCGGAGCCGGAGACGTCTGGTCCGCGCCAGACGGCTCCCGGCAACCAGGAGAACCCGCTGTCGCGTGGGCGTCTGATCGTTGCGCTGGACGCGCTGCTGTCGAAACGGAACGTCACGCTGGCCGCCCGCGACCTCGGTCTGCAAACCTCGGCGCTCAGCCGGCTTCTGGCGCAGATGCGCGAGGAGTTCGGCGACCCCCTGTTCATCCGCTCGGGCCGCGGTCTGGTGCCGACGCCCTTCGCCGAAGCGCTGCGCCCGCGTGTCCAGGCGCTGGCGCGCGGGATCGACGCCCTGTTCGAGCCGCTGGCGGAACGCCCGGTGGTCGACGAAACCTTCGATCCCCGCTGGAACGTGCCGACCGGCATCGCGGCGCCACCGCTCCGGGTGAGACCCGCCGGCCTGCTGGAGGGCCAGCCGTCCCCGGCCCAGATCGATGCCAAGCTGGACGGAATCGCGCCGGACGCCCCCGCGCAGGACCGTCTGGCCCGCCATATCGGCGTGCTGGGCGTCGCCGGGGGCGGCCACGGTCGCCCGCTGACCGCCGAGGAGGCGGAGGAAGCGATGACCATCATCCTCGCGGGCGAGGCCGATCCGGTGCAGGTCGGCGCGCTTCTCGGCATGATGCGGATGCGCGGCTCGACCGCGCCGGAACTCGCCGGGATGGTGCGGGCGATGCGGGCACACGTCGCCGCAGGGCTGGGGCGGACGATCCAGGCGGACATCGACTGGCCCTGCTTCACCTCGCCCAACTACCATAACCCGCCCTGGTTCTTCCACGCGGCACGGCTGGTCGCGCAGGCCGGCCACCGGGTGCTGCTGCACGGCAGCACGGGCTGCAGCGCGGCCTCCGGCCGGTACGAGTTCATCGCGCCCACCGTGGGCATTCCGGTCTGCACCAACGGGCGGGAGATCGCGGCGGCGCTGGCGGCGCAGCGGATCGCCTACGCGCCGCTCGCTGCCCTGTCCCCGCAGATCTACCGGCTGATCGGGCTGCACCGGCTGACCCAGACCCGCTCCGCCGTGTTCGAGGCCGTGCATCTGCTGAAGCCGTCCAAGGCAAAGACCTCCCTGCTGGGCGCGGCCAAACCGACCTACCGGGAGTTGCACCGCGATGCCGCCCGCATCCTCGGCTGGAAGCACATGGCCGTGCTGGGCAGCGTGCGCGATGTCGCCCAGTTCACTCCCTTCCGCCCCTCGTCCATCCATCGGCTGGTCAACGGCGCGGCGGAGGACCTCATCCTACCCGCCTGCATGGAGGAGCCGCCGCCGACGCCGCGCCCGCGCGGTACCAGCCTGGAATATTGGCAGGGGGTGTGGACCGGCGCGGTGCGCGACGCGCGGGCCGAGCGCATCATCGTCGGCACCGCGGCCTTCGCCCTGTTCGCCCTTCCCGGCGCCACCGGACCGGCCTTCGCCGACGCCCTACGGCTGGCCGAACAGCTCTGGAAGGCCCGTCTCGGGCAGGCCGCGGTGACGGTCCGGATTCCGTCCTGACGTACAAAAGACGTTCGGTCTGCGGCGGCTCAGCATATTGAGAATAATTCTTATTATCGGAGTTGCTGCTTTGCAACAGTTGGGGTTCGCCCAGCCCGCATGATCCCCTGAAAATCTCTGAACAGACACTTTAAATCGTTAGAATACATGCGAAAAACGGGTGTCTGGCCGCGCCTGTGCAAACCGCCGGTGAGCCCGCCATGAGCCTCCGACAAACAGCATATCCCTGCATGCGCTGGGGCTGAATGACGGTGATTTTGCAATTTAGAATTATTCTGAATGATCGCCGTTGAAGGGGGCGCCTCCCCGATTGGTAGATACCCGCCGCTGATCGGCGCATCCGCCACGACGACTTCTCGGGAGAGCCTCATGTTGCAATCGAATGTCCCCGACCGCCTCCGACCCATCATCGCCGGCGCCGCCGCGACGGCGGGGTTGGCGATGTCCTTCTCCACCTTGGCGACGGTGGCCGAGGCTCAGACGGCCGGATCGGGGACCGGGACCGCGCCGGGCACCGCGGCCGGTGACGCCACCGTCCTCGACCCGGTGCGGGTCGGCGCCGACCGCCCGGCGGACAGCGGGAACGTGAACGCCAAGCCCACCGGCATCTCCCGGCTGCCCGACACGGTCAAGGACACGCCCCGCGTCGTCAATGTCGTTCCGGAAGAGATCATTGAGCAGCAGCGCGCCACGACGCTGGAACAGGTCCTGCGCAACGTCCCCGGCATCACCATCTCCACCGGCGAGGGCAACGGCGGCCAGAACGGCGACCAGTTCCGCATCCGCGGCCTGACCGCCCGCGGCGACATCTACACCGACGGCCTGAAGGACTTCGGCGTCTACACCCACGACGTCTTCAACACCGAGACGGTGCAGGTCTTCAAGGGGCCGTCGGGCAACGGCTTCGGCGTCGGCAACTCCGGCGGGGTCATCAACCAGGGCACCAAGAAGGCCGGGCTGGACAAGCGCTACAAGGTCGAGCAGTCGGTCGGCTCCGGCCCCACCTACCGCACCACGGTGGACGTGAACCAGCCGATCAACGAGACGACGGCGCTGCGCATCAACGGCCTGTACCACGACCAGGACGTCGCCGACCGCGACAAGGTCGAAGCCAAGCGCAAGGGCATCGCCGCAGACCTCGGCGTTGGGCTGGGCACCCCGACGTCCTGGCACCTGAACTACTCCTACCTCGATGGCGATAAGATCCCGGACATGGGCGTGCCGATGATCCGCGGACGCGACGGCACGTTCCGTCCGGCGCCCGAGTTCGGGCTCGACCGGTCCACGTCCTACGTCCGCAACCAGGACCGCGACGACACCGAGAACCACGTCGTGACGTCGACCCTGGCGCACGAGGTCAGCAAGACCCTGTCCTTCTACAACGACAGCCGCTACAGCCATTACGAGCGCGACTTCGTCTCCACGGCCCCGGCGGCGCTGACCGCGGCCAACAACACGCTCTTCCTGAACGGCGGCAACCCAGTGATCGGCTACGGCGCCGGCGGCGGCCTGGCCTTCAAGCAGAAGGGCTGGGGCGTCCAGAACGTCGCTGGCGCCAAGGCGGAGGGCAACTTCCTCGGCCTCTACCACAAGGTCAACGGCGGCCTGGACCTCAGCTACCAGAAGGACGAGCGGCGCGGCGGCACCTGGGTCAACCGCACCAACACCCAGACCATCCGCAACCCCAGCCACAACTACCCGGCCAACGCCTTCCTCACCTACCCGGCGACCGGCGTGCGCGAGTCCAGCGTCGCCAACACCGGCCTGTTCATCACCGACCGCGTGTGGCTGTTCGACCAGCTTTCGGTGCAGGGCGGCCTGCGCTGGGATTACTTCCGCAGCACCTTCCGCGCCTCCGACCCCACGGTGGCGGGCGGCAGCGCGAGCACCCGTACGCTCAGCCCGTCGGCCAGCCTGATCTACGAGCCGACCAAGGACGCGTCGCTCTACTTCTCCTACGCGCGTTCCAACAAGCCGATCGGCGTGGACATCGCCGCGCAGCTCACCAACGGCACGGCGGAGACCCCGCGCAACGGGCGTGACTTCGATCCGGAGAAGACCGACCTGTACGAGATCGGCGGCAAGGCCGACTTCCTCGGCGGGCGGCTGGGTCTGAACGGCGCCCTGTTCCAGATCGAGAAGAGCAACACCTACTCGGTCGATCCGGCCACCGGCACGGTCACCGACGGCTTCTCCGAGGCCGGTCTCGGCACCCGCATCCGCGGCTTCGAGGCGGGGGTGAGCGGCAAGGTGGTCGAGGGCTGGAGCGTCTACGCCAGCTACGCCTACCTCGACGGCGAGATCAAGGAGTCGCGGACCAACGCGGCGGTCGTCGGCAACGAGGCCCCGAACGTGCCGAAGCACAACGCCAGCCTGTGGTCGACCTACGAGTTCGCCCCCGGCGTCGTGCCCGGCAAGGTCATGGTCGGCGGCGGCATCCAGTACGCCTCGGAATACTGGGCCGACAGCGCCAACACGGGCCGCGTGCCGGAGACGGTCTCGCTGGACAGCGTGGTGTCCTACGAGATCAACAACCTGTCCCTGGCGCTCAACGCGTACAACCTGACCGACCACCGCAACTACGCCTCGGCCTTCAACGCCTCGCGCGCGGTGCCGGCCTCGGGCCGCACCTTCATGCTGACCGCCGGCGTCACCTTCTGATCCCGGCCAGGCCGGACCGCGCTCCCGGACCATCCGCCGGGGGCCGGCCCGGCCTTCTTCTTCTGCAAAAGGATTCCTCCCCGTGCTTCTGCAAATCCCCGACGTTCTGACCGCCGACGAGGTCGCCCATTGCCGCGCGGTGCTGGAGGCGTCGCCCTGGGTCGATGGCCGCGTCACCGCGGGCTCCCAGGCGCTGATGGCCAAGAACAACCTGCAGATCCCGGAGGAGAGCGACACCGCCCGCGAACTGGGCGTGGTCATCCTGAAGGCGCTGGGCCGCAACCCGGCCTTCAACTCCGCGGCCCTGCCGCTGCGCGTCCTGCCGCCCATGTTCAACCGCTACGACCTGGACATGACCTACGGCAACCATGTGGACAACGCCATCCGGGCCATTCCGGGCACCGGCGGCATGCGCATGCGGGCCGACGTCTCCACCACGATCTTCCTCAGCGACCCCGGCGAGTATGACGGCGGCGATCTGGTGGTCGAGGACACCTACGGCACCAAGGGCGTGAAGCTGCCGGCGGGGCACGCGGTGGTCTATCCATCCAGCAGCCTGCACCGGGTGACCCCGGTGACGCGCGGCTCGCGCTGGGCCTCCTTCTTCTTCACGCAGTCGCTGGTCAAGGACGACGGGCTGCGGGCGATGCTCTACGACCTCGACGTCGCGATCATCGACCTGCGCCGGGAGCTGGGCGACCAGCACCCGTCCGTTCTGGCTCTGGTGAACCACTACCACAACCTGTTGCGGCGCTGGGCGGAGGTGTGATGGCCCAAGCCATGGGGGACGGCGCAGCCGTCGCCTGTTCGACGGACGGGCTGGACATCATCGACGTGCAGCTCGCCCTCGGGCAGCAATGCCTCGACCGCGGCGGGGCCGAGCGCGCGCAGGCGGTGGAGTGGTTCCGCATCGCCGCCCGCAGCGGCGACGCCCGCGCCGTCAACATGCTGGGCCGCTGCCACGAGCACGGCTGGGGCGTGCCCGCCGACCCCGTCCTGGCCGCCGCCCATTACCGCCGGGCCGCTGATCTGGGCGACGCGTGGGCGCTGTTCAATCTGGCCGACCTGCATTGCCGCGGCCTGGGTGTTCCGGCGGACGACGCCGAGGCCTACCGGCTCTACGCCGCCGCGGCCCGCCGGGGCAACGTGAAGGCGCTGAACATGCTGGGCCTGTTCCACGAGGCCGGGCGCGCGGTGGCCGAGGACGGGGCGGGCGCCCGCCAGCTCTTCCAGGCCGCCGCCGAGGGCGGGGACTGCTGGGGCCGCTTCAACCACGCCCGGCTGCTGCTCCAGGACGGGCGGATGGAGGAGGCTCTGGCGTGGTTCGCGCGGGCGCTGGAAACCGGCTTTCCCGACTTTTACCGCGGCATGGCCGCCGCCCTGGCCGACCAGCCCGACCCGCGCCTGCGCGCGTTGGCGTGGCGGGCGATGGCATTGGCGGAGGGCAGCTGTCCCTCACCCGTCCCTGGAGAGGGTTTTGGCAGCACATGCGTTTGAAGGACACCCGCGATGAGCGTTCCCGCCGACACCGTCTCTCTCTACGACTACGAGCGCCACTTCACCGCCCGCGTCGATGCGGCGACCCGCGCCTACATCGCGGGGACCGGGGCGGACGGCATCACCCGGCAGGCCAACCGCGACGCCTACGACCGGATGCGCCTGATGCCGCGGGCGCTGCGCGACCTGTCGCAGGCCAGCGCCGCCACGACGCTGTTCGGGCAGGCCATGCCCTATCCCATCCTGATCGCGCCGATGGCCTTCCACCGGCTGGTCCATCGCGACGGGGAGCGGGCGACCGCCCAGGCGGCGGGCCTCACCGGCACCTGGATGACCGTCAGCACCCAGTCCAGCGTGACGCTGGAGGAGGTCGCGGCGGCGGCCGGTGGGCCGCTGTGGTTCCAGATCTACACCCAGCCCCGGCCGGAGGACACGCTGGCCCTGGTGCGGCGGGCGGAGGCCGCGGGCTACCGCGCGCTGGTGCTGACGGTGGACGCGCCGGTCAGCGGCCTGCGCAACATCGAACAGCGCGCCGGCTTCCGCCTGCCGGACGGCATCGCCCCGGTCAATCTGGCCGGTCTGGCGCCGGACGATTTCACCCCGTCGCGCCCCGGAAGCCCGGTCTTTCAGGGCATGCTGCACGCCGCGGCCACCTGGGACACGGTGCGCTGGCTGTGCGCCGAGACGCGCCTGCCCGTGCTGCTGAAGGGGATCATGAACCCCGACGACGTCGACCCCGCCATCGAGGCGGGTGTGGCGGGGATCATCGTGTCGAACCATGGCGGGCGGACGCTCGACACGCTGCCCGCCGTGGCGGAGGTGCTGCCGCTGGTCTCCGCCCGCGCGGCGGGCCGCCTGCCCATCCTGGCGGACGGCGGCATCCGGCGCGGCACCGACATCCTGAAGGCTGTTGCGCTGGGCGCCGATGCGGTGCTGGTGGGCCAGCCGGTGCTGCACGCCCTGGCGGTCGGCGGCATGGCGGGGGTGGCCCACATGCTGACCATTCTTCAGACCGAGCTGGAGGTCGCCATGGCGCTGAGCGGGCGGGCGCGGCTGGCCGACATCGACCGTTCGGTGATCTTCGACCCGCCGCGCATTTGAAAAGAACTTACTGGTAATACAGCGCGATGCGCTGGCCGGCGTTCTCCATCACCTGGGCCTCGACGCCGTAGACGTCGCGGATCACCTCGGGCGTGATGATGACCTCCGGCGGCCCCTGGTGCACCACCCGGCCCTCGCGCATCGCGACGATGCGGTCGGAGTAGCAGGAGGCGAAGTTGATGTCGTGCAGCACCAGCACGATGGTCTTGCCGAACTCGTCGGCGGTGCGGCGGAACAGCTTCATCATCGCCACGGCGTGCTTGACGTCGAGGTTGTTCAGCGGCTCGTCGAGCAGGATGTATTCGGTGTCCTGGCACAGCACCATGGCGATGAAGGCGCGCTGGCGCTGGCCGCCCGACAGCTCGTCCAGGAAGCGGCCGGCCAGCGGCTCCAGGTCCAGATAGCGCAGCGCGTTGCGGATGTGCCCGCGGTCGACGTCGGTCAGGCGGCCCTTGCTGTGCGGGTAGCGGCCGAAGGCGACGAGGTCCTCCACCGTCAGGCGGGACATGATCTGGTTGTCCTGGCGCAGGATGGACAGGCGGCGGGCCAACACCTCGCCCGGCGTGGTGGTCACGTCCAGTCCGTCGATCGCCACCGTGCCCGAGGACATCGGCAGCAGGCGGCTGACGATCGACAGCAGCGTCGATTTTCCGGCCCCGTTCGGCCCGATCAGCGAGATCACCCCGCCCGCCGGCAGGGACAGGGACACCCCGTCGACGACGACGGTGCCGTTGTAGCGTTTCGTGATGTTCTTGACGTCGATCATCGGGCCGAACCCCGCACCAGGATGAACAGGAAGGCGAGACCGCCCACGAACTCGATGACGATGCTGAGTGCTGCGTTGTAGCCGAACACCCGCTCCAGCACGAGCTGGCCGGCGACCAGCGTCAGCACGGCGAGCAGCACCGCGGCGGGCAGGATCAGCGCGTGCCGGTGCGAGCGGATCACCAGATAGGCGAGGTTGGCGACCAGCAGCCCGAAGAAGGTGACCGGCCCGACCAGCGCCGTGGACACCGACACCAGGATGGAGACCATCACCAGCACCGCCATCACCGCGCGCCGGTGCTCCACGCCGAGGTTGACCGCGGCGTCCCGCCCCAGCGCCAGCACGTCGAAGGTGCGCCGCCACCGCCAGCCGGCCAGCGACACCGCCAGCACGACCAGCGCCGACACGGTCAGCAGCTCGACGTCCACCCGGTTGAAGTTGGCGAACAGCCGGTCCTGCACGGTCAGGAAGGCGTTGGGGTCGATGATGCGCTGAAGGAAGTTGGTCACGCTGCGGAAGAGCACGCCGAACACGATGCCGACCAGAAGCAGCAGATGCAGGCTGCGCCGGTTGTCGCCGCGCCCCGCCCCGTTGAACAGCCACCAGTAGAGCAGGCCGGAGAAGACAACCATCGACGCCACCTCCACCCCGAAGCGCAGCCGCGGGTCGAGCGACGCCACCAGCCCGCTGCCGAACTGGAAGACCAGCACCGTCTGGATCATCCGGTAGAGATGGTCGAAGCCCATCACCGAGGGGGTGAGGATGCGGTTGTTGGTGATCGTCTGGAACAGGACGGTCGACACGGCGACGGCGTAGCCGACCAGCACCATCGCGGCAATCTTGGTGCCGCGGAAGGCCAGGATGAAGTCCCACTTGCCGCGCGCGCCCAGCGTCATGAACAGCGCGATCGACAGCAGGGTCAGCGCCGACAGGCCGCCCAGGACGACCGTCGGCGAGAGGAGGCGGCGGTCAGCCGGCATGGCCGTTCCTCCGCAGCAGGAGATAGAGGAACAGGGCGCTGCCGATGACCCCCATCATCGTCCCGATCGGGATCTCGTAGGGGTGGATCACCAACCGCCCGGCGATGTCGCAGGCCAGCACCAGCCCGGCCCCCATCAGCGCGACCCAGGGCAAGGACCCGCGCATGTTGTCGCCGCGGACGAGGCTGACGATGTTGGGAACGATCAGCCCGAGGAAGGGGATCATGCCGCAGGTGGCGATCACCGCCGCGGTGGTCATCGACACGATGACCAGCCCCAGCGCCATCACCTTGCGGTGGTCGATGCCCAGATTGGTGGCGACGTCCCGCCCCATCCCGGCGACGGTGAAGCGGTCCGCTGCCAGATACGCGACGCCGGTCAGGGCGGCGCTCAGCCACAGCAACTCGTAGCGGCCGAGCAGGATGGCGGAGAAGTCCCCGGTCTCCCAGCCGCGCACCGACTGGATCAGGTCCTGGCGGTAGGCGATGAACTCCGTCATCGCCGTGATGACCCCGCCCAGCATGATGCCGACCAGCGGCACCACCAGCGGCGAGCGCAGCGGCACCTGCCGCAGGATCGCCAGGAACAGCCCCGTCCCGGCCAGCGCGCACAGGCTGGCAACGGCCATGCGCCCGAACACCGGCATCTCCGGCGCCAGCAGCGAGACCATCATCATGCCGAAGATGGCCGACTCCGCGGTGCCGGCGGTGGACGGCTCCACGAAGCGGTTGCGCACCAGCATCTGGAGGAGCAGGCCGGACACCGCCATGGCGGCGCCGGCCAGGATCAGGGCCAGCGTCCGGGGCAGCCGGCTGACCAGCAGGACCTGGGTGGCCTGGTCCGGGGCGCCACCCGGAGTGCCACCGAACAGCGTCGCGAGGCTCACGTCGCTGACGCCGACGAACAGGCTCCAGACGGCCAGCAGGCCGATGCCCACGGTCGCCAGCGGGAGTGTGGCGATTGGCAGGGTCTTCACGGATCAGGACTTCTTGGACAGCGCCGCCAGGAGATCGTCCACATCCTGCTGGAGCGCCGCCAGCCCGCCACCGACGATGTACCAGTTGCCGCCGTTCAGATAGACGACCTGATTCTTCTGCCAGGCGGTGGTGCGGCGGACGATGTCGTTGTCGAGGAATTGCCGGGCCGGCTTGCCGTCCTGCCCGATGGCGACGTCGCGGTCAATCACGAACAGCCAGTCCGGGTTGGTCTCCAGGATGAATTCGAAGGAGATGGCCTGCCCGTGGTTGGCGACCTTCAGGTCGGGGGCGGCGGGCTGGATGCCGAACTCCGTGTGCAGGATGCCGAAGCGCGACCCCGGCCCGTAGGCGCTCATCTTGCCGCCGGTGGTCAGGACCAGCAGGCCCTTTCCGGACTTGGCCGCCACCGCCTTCAGTTCGGCGATGGAGGCGCGCAGCCGGTCCACCTTCTGCTTGACCAGGGTGGTCTTGCCGAAGATGCGGCCCAGCGTCTCGATGTTGGCGATGGAGCTGGCCAGGAAGTCGGTCTGGTCGGTCGTCATGTCGAGCGTCGGCGCGATGCGCGACAGCTCGGCGTATTTCGGGGCCGACCGGCCGCCGGCGATGATCAGGCCGGGCTTGGCGGCGTTCACCGCCTCGTAATCCGGCTCGAACAGCGTGCCGATCTTCGCGTAGGACGGCCCGTCATACTTGGCGAGATGCGGCGGCTTCAGCCCCGTGGGCACCCCGGCGATCGCGACGCCCAGCGCGTCGAGCGTGTCCAGCGCGGTCATGTCGAAGACCAGGACGGGGACGAGCTTGGAGGGAAGCCGGGTCTCGCCCTGCGCGTGCCGCACCGTCATGTCCTGGGCGTAACCCCGGATGGGAGCCAGGGCGGCGAGGCCGACCACGGCGGCGGTCATGGCGAGGGCGTGGCGTCGGGTCAGCTTCATCCTTGACTCTCCTTCAACTTTGCGGGGACGGCCTATGCCGGAAGGGCGGGCGCACTGTGGTCCGGATTCCTGCGGAACGTCAATGCGAATTCCTCGCATTCGCAGTATGTTGGCTGGGCGTGGCTGAGGACTGGTGCGTTCCCTTTCCCATCCGGGGAGAGGGGAAAAGCGTCTTGGGGACTTGTGTCTCGACATGTCACGATATATCTTAGACCTATCGAAACACAGTGGAGCCCCTGTCATGAGGTTTTTCCCGAATCCCTTCTGCGGCCGGATGCGCCGCCATCATCCCGGCCCGCACGGTGATGGACCCCATGGCGGCGGTCCCCGTCACGGCGGTGGCCGTCACGCCGCGGAGGGCGGCTGGGGCCATGAGCATCACGAGCGGCGCGGTGGGCGGGGCGGCCGGCGCGGCGTCTTCGAGGCGTCGGAACTGCGGCTGGTCCTGCTGCGGCTGATCGCCGACGAGCCGCGGCACGGCTACGACCTGATCCGCGCCGTCGAGGAGCTGACCGGCGGCGGCTATGTGCCCAGCCCCGGCGTGATCTACCCGACCCTGTCGCTGCTGGAGGAGATGGGCCACATCGCCAAGGCGGACGCCGAAGGCGCGCGCAAGCCCTTCGCCGTGACACCGGAGGGCACCGCCCAGCTCGCCCAGGACGCGGCCACCGTCGAGGCCCTGTTCGCCCGCCTCGCCGCCCTGGCGACCCGGCGGGCCCACACCGACGGCGCCCCGATCCGCCGCGCCATGGAGAATCTGAAGGCCGTGCTGATGCACCGGCTGGGGCGCGAGGGCGTTGATGCGGACACGGTGCACGCCGCCGTTTCCATCCTCGACGAGGCGGCCCAGCGCATCGAACGTCTTCCCTGAATCACCGGCCTGAATCACCGGCCTGAATCACCGGTACCAGACAGAAGGATCATCATGAGACACACCAGCAGCGTCCGCGTTCCGACCCCGAACGGCAGCCGCTACCTCCAGCAGCTCTGCAAACACTGGGCGCACAATCTGACGGTGGAGTACACGCCGGAGGCGGGGAGCGTCGTCTTCCCGCACAACGCCCGCGGCGCCGATTGGCCGGGCGACGCCACCCTGACGCTCCAGGCCCGGCCGGACGCGCTGGACTGCCGGCTGGACGCCAGCTCCGCCGAGCATCTGGCCGCCCTCAAGGGGGCGCTGGAACGCCACCTCGACCGCTTCGCCTTCCGCGAGGTTCCGCTGGCCTACCCCTGGCAGGACGAGCCGGTCTGATCCGGCCGTTCTCCTTTGTCCTTGTTGCGGCAGGGGATTTTGTCACCGGAATGTTCCCCGGCATGTATGGATATGCCTTGAACTCCCCCGCCCGAATACGGGAAGAACCATCCTGAAGGAACAGGGATGGCAGGAGGGGGTAACCATGCCGAAGCGCGGCAATGGGGAGACGGGACGTTTTTCCGGCTGGCGGGCCGTTGCGGCCGCCTGCGCCGTCGCGGCGCTCGGCGCCTTCGCGCCGGCCGTGTCGGCGGCGGAGCTGTCGATCGTCTTCACCTCGACGATGGCGGACATCGAGCCGGTGGAGGGCGAGGGCGGCCTCGCCAACCTCGCCACGCTGCTGCGCACCAAGCGGGCGGAGGGCAACACGCTGTTCCTGCACGGCGGCGCGTCGCTGACCGCGGGCGTCCTGTCCACCTTCGACCGCGGCGCCCACATGATCGACCTGCTGAACGAGCTTCAGCCCGACATGATGGCGGTGACCAAGCGCGACCTCGGCTTCGGCAAGGACGAGCTGACCCTGCGCAGCTACGAGGCGCGCTTCCCCTTCGTCAGCGCCACCACCATCGACCGCAACACCGGCAAGGTGATGGAGGGGCTGGAGCCGTCGGTGCTGCTCGACACGCCGGTGGGGAAGATCGGCGTGGTCTCGGCGGTCTCGCCGGAACTGACCGTCCAGTACATCGTGCCGGACATCGAGGTGCGCCCGCCCGCCACGATCGCGGCGGAGGCCCGCGCGCTCCGCGCCCAGGGGGCGGAGTATGTGGTCGCCATCCTGGACAATTCCCCGGAGGCGGTGGAGGCGCTGCGCGGCGAATCCGCCATCGACGCGCTGCTCCAGCTCTCCGCCACCGGCAAGGACGTGCTGGAGGCCGACAAGGGCAAGCTCTTCGGCGTCCATGTCAACGTGAAGGGATCGGCCTTCGTCCTGCGGCTGGACGGCGACGGCAAGGCACCGCCCGCGCTGGCCGGCGCCGACATCGTGCCGCTCGCCGGGCTGCCGCCGGACCCGGCGATGGAAAAGCGGGTCGGCGTCTATCTGGCCCGGCTGTCGGAACTGCTGGACATCACCGTCGGGACCACGGCGACCCCGCTCGACACCCGCCGCGCCGCCGTGCGCACCGGCGAGAACGCCTTCGCCTCGCTGATCGCCGACGCCATGCGCGGCCATTTCAACACCGACGCGGCCTTCATCAACGGCGGCAACATCCGCGGCAACCGCCAGTACGAGGCGGGGACGGTGCTGACGCGCCGCGACATCCAGCGCGAGTTGCCCTTCCGCGACACCATCATCGCCGTGACCCTGCCCGGCAAAGCCCTGCGCGACGCGCTGGAGGTCAGCGCCGCCGGGGTGGACAACCAGAAGGGCAGCTTCCTCCACCCGTCCAACATGGCGGTGGTCTACGACCTGAAGCAGCCGGCGGGCGGCCGCGTCGTCTCCGTCACGGTGGGCGGCAAGCCGCTCGACCCGAACGCGACCTATTCGGTGGCCCTGCCCAACTATCTGGCCCAGGGCGGCGACGGCTACGGCATGCTCAAGTCGCCGGGCGCCTCCTCCTCCGGGGCCGGTGGCAAGCTGCTGTGGGAGATCATGGCCCAGCACCTGGCCGACCGCGGGACGGTGTCGCCCCGCATCGACGGCCGCATCACCGAGCGTTGATGACGACGGAGCCAGCCTCGACCATGCCGGTCCCGCGCACCCCCCTCCGGGGCGGCGTCGGGCGGCGCGTCGGGCTGGGGTTGCTGGTCATGGTGGGCGTGCTGCTCGGCGTGTCGGGTGCGGCGCTCTACGACCTCGCGCAGTTCCGCCACGCCCTGTCGGACCTGTCCAACGGGGCGCTGCCGCGCATCACCACCGGGGCGGTGCTGAACGGCGGCCTGCAGCAGGTGCTGTCGCAGGCGACCCGGCTGGGCGGGGCGACGAGCCATCCCGAACGGCGGGTCACCCTGGCCGAGCTGACGGCCAACCTGACGGCGGTCACCCGGTCGGCCCAGGCCCTGTCCGACATCGAGGGCGGCGCCACGCTGGCCGGCGTGCTGGGGACCCTCGTCCCGACGCTGGCGGACCTCGACCGGCTGGTCGCCGAGCGCATCGACGCGGCGGCGCGCACCGACGACGCGCTGGACGAGACCCGTCGCCTGTCGGCGGAGGCCGGCGCGCTGGTCGCCGCCGTGCTGCCGACCCTGCCGGCGGACCGGCTGGGGCCGCTGACCGCCTGGACCAACACGGTCAACCGCGTGCTGAACGAGAGCACCCACGCCGGCAACAGCCGCTTCCAGCGCGAGATCGCGCGCGCCCAGCGGGACGCGGCGGCGGCGCTGTCGGCCCTGCCGGCGCTCCACGCCGGGCTGCCGCCGGAGCAGGCGGAACGCTTCGCCGCCCTGCACCGGCGGCTGGAGGTGGCGCTGCTCGGCCCCTCCGGCCTGCTGCCCAGCCTGATGGAGCGGCAGGCGGCCATCGCCCGCAGCAAGGCGCTGACCAATCAGGTGCTGGTGATGGTGGAGGAGGTCGTGAAGATCGCCCACGCGCTGTTCGAACGGATCAACGCGGCGGCGGCGGACGAGGCGGACGGCCTGTCCGAACTGGCCGCGACGCAGAACCGCATCCTGGTCGGGCTGGGGGCGCTGGGCTTCCTGGTGGCGCTGGGTGTGTATCTGTACCTGCGCCGCTTCCTGACCCTGCGTCTGGTCCGGCTGAACGACGCGGTGCTCGACCGGGTCGAGGGGCGGGAGACGCCGCTGCCCGACGGCGGCACCGACGAGATCGCCACCATCTCCCGCTCGATCCGCCACTTCCTCGACGAGATCGCGCGCCGCCAGCAGCAGGTGGAGGAGGCCCGCCGCCGCGCCGAGGAGGCGTCGCGCGCCAAGGGCGATTTCCTGGCGAACATGAGCCACGAGATCCGCACGCCAATGAACGCCATCCTCGGCCTCAGCCACCTCGCCCTGCGCGCCGGGCCGCCGCCGCGCCAGCGCGGCTACCTGACGCGGATCCGCGCTTCGGCCACGGCACTGCTGGGGATCATCAACGACATCCTCGACGTCTCGAAGATCGAGGCGGGTATGCTGACGCTGGAGCGCGTGCCCTTCGACCTGTCCGCCGTGCTCGACATGGTGGCCGGCACCGCCGCCCTGTCCGCCGAGGAGAAGGGGCTGGCCTTGCGGCTGGAGGTCGCCCCGGACGTGCCTACCGCCCTGCTGGGCGACCCGCTGCGGCTGGGGCAGGTGCTCCTCAACCTCGTCAACAACGCGGTGAAGTTCACTGGGAGCGGCAGCGTGGTTCTCAGCGTGGCCGCCGCGCCGCGAGGGACGGAGGATGCGGAGACCGAAATGCGCTTCGCCGTGCGCGACACCGGCATCGGCATGACGGCGGAGCAGGTGGCCCGCCTGTTCCAGCCCTTCGCTCAAGCCGACAGCTCGACCACCCGCCGCTACGGCGGGACCGGGCTGGGGCTGGCGATCAGCCGGCGGCTGGCCGTCATGATGGGCGGCGGCATCGCCGTGGACAGCGCCCCCGGCCTGGGCAGCACCTTCCGCTTCACGGTCACGGTCGGCGTGCAGGACGGCGCCGTGACGGCGCTGCCCGCCGCTTTGGCCGATCCAGGGCTTGCTGTGGGCCTGCAGGTGGACGAGCCGCTGCGCGGCCTGCGCGTGCTGGTCGCCGATGACAACGCCGTGAACCGTCTGGTCGCGCGGGAACTGCTGGAGGACGCCGGGCTGGCCGTCACCGCGGTCGGCAGCGGCGGGGAGGCGGTGCGGCTGGCGCTGGAGCCGGGTGCGGGCTACGCCGCGCTGCTGACGGACGTCCAGATGCCGGACATGGACGGCTTCGCGGTGGCGCGGGCGATCCGTCGTCAGTGCGGTCCCGACCGCCTGCCGATCATCGCCATGACCGCCCACGCCCTGGAGGAGGAGCGGCGGCGCTGTCTGGACGCGGGCATGGACGACCACATCGCCAAGCCGGTGGAGCCGCACCGCCTCGTCGCCGTGCTGAACCGCTGGCTGAAGCCATTCGGGCGGCGGGAGGCTCTGCCGGTTGCCAAGGGCGCGGAGATGGATGCTGTGCTTCCTGACGGCTTGGAGGGGTTCGACCTCGCCCCGGCGCTGGCGCGGATGAACGGGCGGGCGGGCACGCTGCGCCGGGCGATCCTGGATTTTCTCGACCGCTACGGCGACGCGCCGGTCCGGCTGGAGCATCTGCGCAGCGCGGGAGACGGGCCGGCGCTGGAACGCTTCGCCCATGGGCTGCGCGGCAGCGCCGGGACGGTCGGCGCGATGGCCGCCAGCGCCGCCGCCGCGGCGCTGGAGCTGGCGGCGCGCGAGGAGCGGTGGGAAGCGATGCCGGGGCTCGTGGCCGACCTGTCCGCCGCCCTTGGTCCCGCGCTGGCTTCGGCGGAAACGCTGCGCAGCGTGGAGGTGCCCTTGGAGGTCGTGCCGGAAATCCCGGTGGTTCCTCTCGGCGACCCGGGCAAGCTGGAAGAGGCATTGCGCGCGCTGGAAGAGGCGCTGCGCAGCGGCAGCCTGTCGGCGGCGGCCCGCTTCGCCGCTCTGCGCGGCCTGCTGGCCGGGCGCGGTCACGACGAGGCGATGGACAAGGTGGGGCGGGCTGTGGAGGAGTTGGACTTCGCCGCCGCCCGCGCGGCGCTGGAACGGCTTGCCGCCGTATGCAACAGGGAACGGGACCGGGAGACGACGCCGTGAGCGGTGGTCACATTCTGATCGTCGATGACGACACGGCCAACATCCGCGCGCTCGCCAGCGTGCTGGAGGACCGGCACGAGGTGCGCTTCGCGACCTCCGGCCGCCGCGCGCTGGAGCTGGCTTCCGCGGACCCGCCGGAGCTGGTGCTGCTCGACGTGATGATGCCGGGGCTGGACGGCTACGCGGTGTGCCGGCTGCTGAAGACCGACCCGGCCACCGGCGACGTCCCGGTGATCTTCATCACCTCCCTGTCCAGCCCGGAGGAGGAGGCCTTCGGACTGGAAACCGGGGCCGTCGATTACGTGACGAAGCCCTTCAGCCCGGCCATCGTGCGCGCCCGCGTCGCCACCCACCTGTCGCTGCGCCGGGCCAACCGCAGCCTGAAGGACGAGAATGAGCATCTGGAGGCGCTGGTCCGCGAGCGCACGCGCAAGCTGGCCCAGGCCCAGCGCGAGAAGATGGCGGCGCTGCGCCAGATGGTCGCCGGCGTGGCCCACGAGATCAACACGCCCATCGGCGTGGCGCTGGGCAGCGCGTCCCACCTCGGCGACCGGGTTGCCGCGATGACGGAACGGCTGACCGCCAACCAGCTCCGCCGCGCCGAGCTGGAACGCTTCCTGGCGAGCGCCGGGGAACTGGCCGCCCTGCTGTCCGGCACCATCGCCCGCGCCGGGGAGATCGTGCGCTGCTTCAAGGGGGTGGCGGCGGACCATGGCGGGCTGCGCCAGACCGTCGCGCTGCGGTCCTTCCTGGAGCAGGTGACGGAAAGCCTGCGCCCGCAGTGGGAGCCGCTGGGGCACCGCATGGCCGTGGACTGCCCCGCCGACCTGCGCATGGTCAGCAACCCGGCGATCCTGTCCGCGGTTCTGGAGCAGCTTGTTCGCAACGCCCTGGAACACGCCTTTCCGGCGGGGCGGCATGGGCTGGTGACGATTGGGGCCGCGGCGTCGGGACCGGAGACGGTTTTGCTGTCCGTCGCCGACGATGGGGCCGGCATCGCGGAGGGGACCGCCGGGCGCATCCTGGAGCCCTTCTTCACCACCCGCCGCGGCACCGGCTCGGTCGGGCTTGGCCTGAACATCGTGGACAATCTGGCGTCGGACCGGCTGGGCGGGTCCTTCACCATCGCCTCGCGCACCGGCGGTGGCACCCTGGCGACCCTGCACCTGCCCGTCCGCACCCCGCCGGATTTGTAAGCAAACGGTCCTCAGTGCCGCAGTCCCTCCCACGCGGCGAAGGACTCCGCGGGCGGCGACAGGTAGAGGCTGGGCACCCAGCCGTCCGGGATCGGGACGGTCGCTGCGTGGGTCCGACCGTGGGCCAGCAGCTTCGGCAGGACGTGGGTGTGCGGACCCTCCGGGCTGCGGCCGTCGGGCGGCGGGATCGGCTGGCTGACCTCGATCCGCCCGAAGGGGCCGATGAAGACGCGATCGGGGCTGAGCGCCGGCAGGTCGGGCGGCAAGGGGTTGCCCGGAGCCAGAAGCTCCGTCCCGGCGACCGCGCGCAGGCGGGCGATGGTGGCGGGATCGGCGCTGCGGACGCAGACGTCGGTCTGGAAGACGCCGAGCCCGAGGTCGAACAACAGGGCGCCGCGGTCCGCCCCGGCGATGGCCTCGTGGTCGGGGCCCAGCTCGGTCACCACGCGGCGCCGGTTCATCGCGCCGACGTGCCGGGGCAGGCAGAGGGCCACGGCGAGGCCGCCGTTGCGCGTCCGGTAGGGCACCGGGCGGATGGCCGGCGTGGGGCGCAGGCGCAGCCCGCCGCGGGCGGTCCGCGCCTCCAGCTCCGGGCCGTCGTCGCGCAGGGTGGCGGGTTCGTCCGGGTCGCGGATGAACTCCGCGATGGCACCGAACGCGCCGAGGCTCCAGCCGGTGGCCGGATCGTTCAGCGCGTCGCGCAGCAGGGAAGACAGGTTGCTCATCAAGGCGTCTCCGGTTGGCAAGTTGGGGATGGCAGGGCGTGCCAGGGAAGCAGGAAGGATTCGCCGCCGGCCTCGCCCCGGTGGACGGCGATGCCGTAGGCGGCGCGCAGGGTGTCGTCGGTCAGCACCCGCGCGGGCGGGCCGTCGGCCAGCACGCCGCCGCCCGACAGCAAAATCAGCCGGTCGCAAAAGCGGGCGGCCAAGGTCAGGTCGTGCAGCACGGCCACCACGCCGCTGCCCCGGCGGGCGGCGCCGCGCAGCAGCGCCATGCAGGCGAGCTGGTGGCCGGGGTCGAGGGCGGCGACCGGCTCGTCGGCGAGTAGCACGGGGGCCTCGGTCGCCAGGGCGCGGGCGAGCAGGACGCGCATCCGCTCGCCCCCTGACAGGGTGCCGACGATCCGCCCGCGCAGGTGGGCGGCGTCGGCGGTGGACAGCGCCCGCTCCACCGCCGCGCGGTCCGCCGCGGTGATTCCGCCCAAAGGCCCGCGGTGGGGCAGGCGGCCCAGCAGGACCAGTGCCTCGGCGCGCAGCGGCCAGTGCACCGGGCCGCTCTGCGGCAGATAGGCGATGGCGCGGGCGAGCGCCCGTCGTCCGGTCTGCGCGGCGGTCCGCCCGTCGAAGGTGACGCGGCCCGCCGCCGGCTCGGCGAGACCGGCGAGGAGGCGCAGCAGGGTGGTCTTGCCGGCGCCGTTCGGGCCGATCAGCCCGGTGAAGGCGCCGGGCTCGATGGTGAGCGTGACGTCCGTCAGGATGGTGCGCCCGCCGGCTTTGGCGGACAGGGCGTGGGTTTCGATCCGCATCAGGCCTCCTCCCGCCGCAGCCGGGCGATCAGGATGATCAGGAAGGGCGCCCCGATCAGGGCGGTGACCACACCCAGCTTCAGTTCCGGTCGCGTCGGCAGCAGCCGGACCGCAATGTCCGCGGCGAGCGTCAGGCACGCCCCGGCGAGGCCCGCCAGCAGCAGCAGCCGTCCGGGCCGCGCCCCGGCCAGCGGGCGCATCAGGTGCGGCGCCACCAGCCCGACGAAGCCCACGGCGCCGGTGACCGACACCGCGCTGCCCACCGCCAGCGCCGCCCCGGCGATCAGCCGGACGCGCAGCCCGGTGAGGTCGAAGCCCAGGCTGCGCGCCGCGTCCTCCCCCAGGGTCAGCGCGTCGAGCGCGCGGGCGCCGGACAGGCAGAGCGCCCAGCCCGCCAGCATTGGCGGCAGGACGAGCCAGAGCTGGTCAGTGCCGCGGTCGGCCAGCGACCCCATCAGCCAGAACACGATCTCCAGCGCCGCGTAGGGGTTGGGGGCGAGGTTGAGGGCCAGCGCGGTCAGCGACCCGGCGAGGCTGTTGATGGCGATGCCGCCGATGACCAGCGCCGTCGTTCCGGCCCCCCGCGCGGCCATCAGGTTCAGCAGCACCGCGGCGGTGGCCGCTCCGGCCATGCCGCCGAGCGGCAGGGCCGGCGACAGCGCGGCGGACAGGCCGCTGTAGAAGACGATCACCGCGCCCAGCGCCGCGGCGCTCGACACGCCGACCAGTCCCGGCTCGGCCAGCGGGTTGCGCAGCCAGCCCTGCATCGCCGCCCCGGTCAGCCCCAGGCTGAAGCCGACCAGCAGGCCGAGCAGGGCGCGCGGCAGACGCAGCTCGGCCAGCACCAGCGCGCCCAGGGTGGGGCGCCCGGCAAGCCAGTCGGACAAAGCGGCACCCAGGTCGAACGGCACATAGCCGACCGCCGCCGACACCGCGCAGAGCGCCAGCGCCAGACCCGTCAGCCCGGCGACCAGGGCGGGGTAGGGGATGCGGGACTCCCAACTCATGGCAAGGCCTTCCGCGCGGCGGTCAGCCGTTCCGCGGCCTCAGCGATCTGCGGACCGGGGCAGGTCCACAGGCGGGTGGGCAGCGACAGCGTGCGGACCTGAGGCTTCAAAGTCTTCAAGGCGGGGTGGTGCAGCAGGGCGCCGGCCAGCGACGGCGGCGCGTCGGGTGCGGCGTCGACGATCAGCACATCCGCACCGCCCAGAATGATGGCCTCCAGCGGCAGGGCGCCCTGGCTGCCCAGCGGCAGGCGGTCGGCCATGTTCTCCAGCCCGGCGCGGCTCAGGAGTTCATCGACCAGCGACCCGGACCCGGCGATGAAACCGTTGGGGCGCAGCACCACCGCGGTCGGACGCGGTCCGGGCGCGGCGGGGGGCAGGGCGTCGAGGCGGGAGAACAGGTCGTCGACCAGCGCCTCCCCCCGTTCCGGCTCGCCGACGGCGCGGGCGAGGCCGCGGATCTGATCCGCCACCCCCGCCACGCTCTGCGGGACGTCCAGCTCCAGCAGCGGGGCGTCCAGCCGCGTCAGCAGCCCGACCGCGACCCGCGTGGTGTAGCGCCCGGCGACGATCAGGTCGGGGTTGAGCGGCAGGATTTCCTCCGCCGTCCCATGGTTGACCGGCACCTGCGACGCCAGCGCCGCGACGGTGGAGGCGCGGGGATCGCGCGCCAGCCACGTCACCGCGGCGAGGCGCTCCGGCCCGACGAGCCGCAACAGCAGCTCGTCGGCGCAGAGATTCAGGGAGACGATGCGCTGCGGTTTGCCGGGCGGCTTTGCGGGCGGCGCCTCCCACGCCGCCGCCGGCCCTCCCGCGATCAGCAGGAGGGCGGCGGCCAGCCCGAGAAAGGTGGGCTTCACAGCGACAGCCGCAACCCGAGATACCCGGCCCGGCCCGGCGCGCCGTAGGTCCAGACCTCCTGATACCGGCGGTCGAACAGGTTCTCCACGCGCCCGAAGAGTTCGACCCCCTCGGACAGCGCGTAGGACCCGGCCATGTTGACCAGCGTGTAGGGGGCGAGGCTCACGACCTGCCGGTTGTAGAAGGGATCGTAGGCCCAGTCGCTGGACCGCCCGTTGTAGACGACGCCGAGGTTGGCGTTCGCCCGGTCCTCCAGGAAGCGGTAATTGACGGTCAGGCTGGCGAGCTGCTTGGGCCGGCGCACCAGCTCCGCCCCCGTGGAGTCTTCGCCGTCGGTCCAGCTGTAGGAGCCGCGGACGGTCAGCCGGTCCACCGGCTCCACCGACAGACCAAGCTCGAAGCCGCGGATGTGGGACTCGCCCGGCATGTTGACGGAGGTCCGCCCGGTGCCGGTGATGAGGTCGCGGATGCGCTGGTCGAACCACGTGCCGTCCACAGAGGCCCGCGTGCCCCACAGCGACTGATCGAAGCCGGCGTCCCAGCCGCGCGCCCGTTCCGGCTTCAGGTTCGGGTTGCCGGCGTAGGTGGCGGTGTAGCCGTACAGCTCGAACAGGGTGGGATTCTTGACGCCGGTGCCGTAGGAGGCGCGCAGCTTCGTCCCGCTCTCTTCGATCAGATAGGCCGCCGTGGTGCGCCATGTGGTGGCGTCGCGGAACAGGTCGTTCCCGTCGTGGCGGACGCTGCCGGTCAGGGTCAGCCGGTCGAACAGCCCCAGTTTGTACTGTCCCACCAGCCCGGTGGAGCCGATGGAACGGTCGAAGCTGGAGAAGCTGCTGCGGCTGATCGCCTTATCCTCCTCATGCTCCACAGCGGCGGTCAGCACATGGTCGGCGGAGCCGCTCTTCAGCGTCAGGTTGGTCTGGTAGTCGGCCTTGGTCTTGCGCCCGTCGTAGCGGCTGGTCACCGTGTGGGCGTCGTCGCGGTAGTCGCGCCGCTGGCGGCCATGGGTCAGGCCGACGATGTGCTCCCACTTTCCGTCGAGAAGGGCGATCTTGCCCTGGAGGCGCCCGAAATACTGCTCCCCGGCGGTGCTGGTCCCGTCATCGACGGCGCCGCGCCCGCCGATGAAGCCGTCGGTGTCGGTGCGGAAGCGGGTGTAGCGGCCGGTCACGGCGATCTCGCTGCGCTCGGTCGGGCGGACGGCGGCGTTTCCGGTCAGCGTGCCGTTGCGGTAGCCGTCCTTCTCCGGGTTGCCGAGCCGCTTGTCGGCAACCGACACGCCGTCGCTGGTGACGCCCTGGCCGCTGAGGAACAGGTCGTAGCGGTCGGTCCCGGTGCCGAAGGAGGCCCGCCCGGCGGCGGTGCCGAAGGATCCACCCTCGACGGCGGCGCGGAACCGGGGGGCGCCGGCGCCGCGGCGGCTCACGATGTTGATGATGCCGCCGACCGCGTCGGAGCCGTAGAGCGCGCTCTGCGGGCCGCGCAGCACCTCGACGCGCTCCACGTCTCCGGCCAGCAGGTTGGCGAAATCGTATTCGGAGCCGGACGCCGGGTCGTTCACCTCGATCCCGTCGATCAGGACGAGCGTCTGGTTGCCCTCCGACCCGCGGATGCGGAGCTGGGTCAGGGTGCCCATCGGGCCGGTGCGGTTGACCGCGACGCCGGGCACCTCGCGCAGCGCGTCGGACAGCACTTGGGTCTGGCGCTGCTCCAATTCCTCGCGGGTGATGACGGTCAGGGCGCTGCCGGTTTCCTCGGCGGCGGTGGGGACGCGGTTGGCGGTCACCGAGACCGGCGGAAGCGTCGTGACGGTGGTGGAGTCGGCGAAGGCCGATCCGGGGAGAGCCGACACGGGAAGGGCAAGGCTTCCCAGAAGGGCGGCGAAGGACGCCGTCCGGTGAAGACGGGGAACGCGGACACTCATTGAGACCTCGGGCGGGACGCCGGTGGCACGTCACCGCGAACGAAGTCCCACCGGAAGCTCCGCGAACGGACTCCCGGTTCGACGACCTTCGGTGCACCCCGCCCGAACGTGTTCGCGTGTGACCACGACTGACGGCAGGTCTCCTGGCTCGCGGGTTATCGTCGGCCCATCGCCTTCCCAGGATCGCGATCCCAGTGGCATTCCGATGGACGACTCGCCGCTTACAGTTGCGGGGGCAGCCCCGGCGTAGGACCCTCGCACGACCAATCGCCGTGGGGTCCGCACCGTGTTCCCATTTTCAGCCCTTTCGGGCAACCGTCGGGTGTGAAGCTACGCGGGCGGAACGGCTTCGGTCAAGCCGCATTCCGCCCGTCCTCGCCCGACTGGCGTCAGAGCGTGGTTCTCGGCCCGACCGCCGCCCCATCCGGCATGGGCGGCACCATTTCCTTGCAATTGCCGACGCAATAGGTCTGGGCCTCGATCCGGCCGCCGCAGGATTTGTAGCAATCGTTGTAATCGGAGGAGCAGGTGAGGTTACTGTAGCAGCTGGGGTCCCGGTCGAAATCGCTGAACGTCTTGATCTTCTTCTTGTCCGCATCCTTGGGCAAGGAACGGAGATAGGACTGATATTCGCCCTGGGCGCGGGCCGTCGCCTCGGCCCGGCAGGTCTGAACGGCCAGTTCCTTTGCGGATTGGCAGATCGTCTGTGCCTGCTTGCACTGGGCGACACAGAGCTTTCCCGCCTCGCTGACGGGTGGAAAATAGCTTGCGACCGTCTCGAAACGCGGGCCGCAACCGGCCAATCCGGCCGCCAGCAGGCAGCCGAGCAAAATGGAACGCCGCATCATTGTGGGTGTCCTGCCGTGAATTACCGTCAATCGCTACGAACAACCCACCGGTGCGGAATCATCCATGGGCGACACGGAATTCGCAAAGCTGGCTCCCGGCCGGAAAGCCGACAACCCGTGGACGATCAACCGGGCGGTGTCGTCGCCTGCGGCCTTCGCATCGATCGCGGCCCGCAAAGGCCGCTTCCCCCTCTTGTCGGCGGGCGGGGGCCTGACTACATGACGGTTGAGGTCCGGGCCCCTCTGGCAGCGTCGCCCGGCGCTGTGATGTCGGACTTCCCATAGAGCCGTTGCCTTGGCGCGGCCTTGCGGAAGCTGGCCCTGTTCTTCCCCCTGGGTCCCGCTCCCCCACAAGGTCCACCGCCGGACGACGGCACCCGACGGGCCTTTGGGAGACATCGACATGGACCGCACCGAACCAACATCCTGACCGACCGCCACGTCTCCACGGCAAACGATGGAGGCGGGTGTTCCGACGCGCCACGGCCGAGCCGTTGCGCGCGTCTTTGCGTTGGCCGCAGATCCGCGGCCGCGTTTCCAGTCCGGGCCCCTCTGGCCGATGCGTCCCGCCGTGGCGCATCGGTGATGTCGGACTGCTCATGTGACGATCGAAGTCTCCGCTTGCGGGAGCGGAGGGCATGAAGCAAGGGACAGTTCCATGGACCAGATCGTTTTAATGTGGGCCGGCTTCGCCGTCTTCGTTGGCGTGCTTTTGGCCTTTGATCTTGGTGTATTTTCCAAGAAATCCCATGTGATCTCCGGCCGCGAGGCGCTGATGCGCTGCGCGGCCTATTCCACGCTGGCAATGATTTTCGCGGCCGGCGTCTTTCATTTCCAGGGCTCCGAGAAAGGGCTGGAGTTCCTGACCGGCTACCTGATCGAATACAGCCTGAGCGTCGACAACATCTTCGTCATCGCGCTGATCTTCACCCATTTCGCGGTGCCGCCGCAGTACCAGCACCGGGTGCTGTTCTGGGGCATCCTGGGCGCGCTGGTGATGCGCGGCGTGCTGATCGTGGCGGGCACGGCGCTGATCCAGGAATTCCACTGGATCATCTACATCTTCGGCGCCTTCCTGATCTTCAGCGGTATCAAGATGCTGATGTCGGTGGACGACGAGCCGGACATGGAGAACAACCGGATCGTCAAATTCGTCCGCTCCCGCTTCCGCATGACCGACGGCTACGAGGGGCAGAAGTTCTTCGTAATGCGCGACGGCGTGCGGATGATGACGCCGCTGTTCCTCGTGCTGATTCTGATCGAGTTCACCGATCTGGTCTTCGCCGTGGACTCCATCCCGGCGGTCTTCTCGGTGACCACCGACCCGTTCATCGTCTGGACCTCCAACGTCTTCGCCATCCTCGGCCTGCGTGCCCTCTATTTCGCGTTGGCCTCGATCATCCACCGCTTCCATTACCTGAAATACGGCCTGTCGCTGGTTCTGGTGGTGGTCGGCGCCAAGATGATGATGGTGGACATCTACAAAATGCCGACGGCGGTGGCGCTGGGCATCACGGCCTTCCTGGTCGGTGGCTCCATCGTCTTCTCGATGCTGAAGACCCGCGCCGAATCGGCGCTGGGTGCCGCGGACGGCGAGGCCCGCCGCTGGTGGGTGCCCGGCAGCCCGGCGAAGGGGGCCGGGGGCTCCACTCCGGCCTCCTCCAGCGAGGCGGCCGCGGTGTCCTCGGACGGCAAGGGCCAGTAAGACGCCCGTTTCACGGGCAGACGAAAAAGGCGGGGCGTCCGATCCGGCGGATCGGGCGCCCCGTGCGTTTCCGGGCGAGGGCATCCGCAAAAGTAGTAATACCGGCTGGGCAACGACGATGATGTGGATGTGCGGGGTGGATCGCGCCCCGCTTGGCGGTTGACGCCAATCCTTTCCAACCTACGGAAGAGACATCCATGTTTGCCAGCACGCAGTTTATCGGCACGCAACCGGCCTCCATCTCCCTTTCCGCTCTCCCCGTCCCGTCGGGACCTTTGTCCGGCCTGCTTCATGCCGCCCGCGACGAACTCGTCGGCTTGGCGGCCGGCCGGGGGGTGGCGCTCTCCGTCGAATTCGACATGCCGGCGCTGGTGCGCGTCAACGAGGCGGCGGTGGCCGCGGGCTCCTGGGAGCCGATGCTTCCGGCGGCCCATCCGGCCTGCCGTTCCCTGACGCCGGCCAACGCCTTCTGGATCTGCGGGAGAGCCTCCTCCGGCGACGTGGTTACCGCCCAGGCCGGGCTGCTCTACGATTGCACGACGCAGTCCATCGGCGACCGCTTCAACGCCATGACGGTGTTCTACGACGAGCCCGCCGTGCAGGCTCCGGAGGGCGAATGGTGCACCTGCACGTCCGACACCGCCAATGGTACGCGGGGGCAGGTGGTGTGGACGAACGCGGGATGGACGCGACCCGATTTCCAGGGCCGTGGCCTGTTCCCGATTTGCCAGCGGGTGAACAAGCTGGCGGCGTGGCTGCTGTGGTCGCCGACCTGGTTCATCTCGGTCGTCGATCCGGACATCGTCCCGGTCTGGGCGGAGCGGAAGATGGGGCCGCGCCACATCGACGACGAGCCGGCCATCACCTACAACCAGATCGGCCTGAAGACGCTGCCGATGCACCTCGTGCGCTTCAGCCGCGCGCAGTTCCTGGGCGATCTGGCGCAGCTCGCCGCGGACCTCGCCCAGGCGGCCTGAAGGACCGGTTCATCCGGCTCAGGAATCGATCAGCGCCAGCAGGGCCTGACGGCGATGGCCCAGTGACCAGCCGAACAGGAGGTGCCGGTAATTGACGGGCGGCCGGGGAAGTCCGGTGATCACCAGATGGTTGTACACCGGCTCCCCGCCCTCCACCGCCTCCCGGTATTGCGCGTCGATGGCCTGGGCGTAGGCGCCGTGCACGTCTTCGAGGTGGGGCTTGCCGATGTTCTGGTCGGCCCAGCGGTCGCCGAAGACCCGGCGGGTCGGCTCCCCGATGTAGCGGAAGCACAGCGGTCCGCCGTCCCGCGCCGTCAGGATGACGCAGCGCGGCAGCAGACCCGTGCTTTTCAGGTCGTCGTGCAGGCCCGGGCCGAAGGTTGGGTGCCGCTTCCACAAGGCGACCATGTCCTGGTGCCAGTCCAGCGCCGTTCGCAAGGGCTGGCGGTGGATGTCGACATGGGTTTCCGCCGGTTGCCGGGGCGGCGGGGCGCCGTGGCCGCCGCGCAGGATGTTCACCAAGCCACGGGCAAGCGGCCAGGACCTGCGGTCCCTGCCGGTGCGATCCTTCAAGGAAGCGGTCAGTGACGGCGTGATGGGCAAGGCGTCCGTCACTCCCCGACCCCTTTCCTCGGCGACAGAAATTCCGACGCCATCGCCTGATAGATCCGCCGCGCCGCGTCCAGGGCCACGCTTCCCGCCTTGGCCCCGGCGGCGAGCATCCGCTCGGTCGGCTTGCTCGGCAGGGCCTTCGGCATCGCCGCCTCGAAGGCGTCGGCCGCGCTGTCGAAGCGGGCGACGGCTTCCCGCAGCGCCATACGCTCCAGGACCGCCACGGCATCGTTCAGCAGAGGGGCCACCCTGTCGGCGCGGTTCCCCTGGTCGGCCATCGCGGTGCGGCACGCCCGCAGTTTGGCGAGAACACCCTCCAAGCCTTGCGCGGGGGTCGCCGCCATGGCGTCCAGGGCTTGATAGAGGTCCGCGTCCCGCGCGGCGCGGTCCTGCGCCATCGTTTGCACATGCCGCTCCAGGCGGATCAACGCGTGATCGCGGTCGGGCGCGGGGGGCGCGGCTGGGCCGATGCCCGCATGATCGGCGGCGGATTGAAGCCGGTCGAGGAACAAGGCCACACCCTCCCCGAGGGCCAGGGCCTTGGTGTCCTCGACGATTCCCTCCTGGCAGAGGGCGTGGGCAAGGCGCGCCTCGCGCGCCGTCGTCAAGGGGAGCTGCCGGATCATCAGGCTCGACAATTCGCGGATGCCGCCGTTCAGGAGGTCGAAGGCGTGGGGGCCGCTCGGCGGGTTGGCGACGATGTCGGACATCCGCTCCGCGGCCCGGGTGAACAGCGTGTCGCGCCGATCGAACGCCGTGTTCAGATCGAGAGCGGCGTCCGACCCGCCGCCGTTCGGTCGTCCAGAGCGCATCCTGCCTGCCTTTCCGTGGTCCTGAAGACGATGGCCCGCCAGTTCTGGTCTGTCCGCCGCAGGGCACGCCTCAACGGATGGGCATGGCAGTATTTCACAATGAGGAGTTGTCAACAACCCGTGCGATCAATTGTTCGAGATATGTGCGCTGAATGAATGCGCATCAAAGCTGCGGCCGGGATCGTCGCGGCCGACGTGCCGTGGACACTTCTTCATCATGACGACGCTCTCCCCTTGTTCGGTGCGTCGTCCTCTCCATATACCATCCCAGTGGATGGTCATAGGATGGTGATGGGATGTCTGAGAACGCCCGCGATCAGAAGCCGAAGGCCGGGGACAGCGAGAAGATCACGATCAATCTCGGCTATGTCGACCTCGGCCACATCGATCTGCTGGTGCAGGAGGGATTCTACGCGAACCGCACGGACCTCATCCGCACCGCCATCCGCAACCAGATCGACCGACATGGCGACGCCTTGCGGCAGGCGGTGACGCGCAAACGCGTCGATCTCGGCCTGCGCCATTACAGCCGCGGCGATCTGGAGGCGGCACGGGATGCCGGGGAGATGCTCGACATCCGTGTCCTCGGGCTGGCCACGATCGCCCAGGACGTCACCCCGGACCTCGCCCGCGCCACCATCGCTTCGATCGCCGTGCTGGGGGCGCTGCACGCCAGCAGCGCCGTTAAGGCGGCTCTTGCGGACCGCATGCGCTGAAGGCGCAAGGCCGCATTTCCGAAAGACGATTTCCGAAAGACGACGGGCGGGGCTGCCCCACACGCCCCCGTCCGAGCACAGAAAGCACCCGACATGACCGACCGCGTCCCTGCCGGAATGGCCGAGGCGTTGCGCCTCACCCGGGCCGGCGACCTCACCGGCGCAACCGCCCTCATTCAACGCCTGCTGCGTGGGACGTCCGGGACGTCCGACGCGCCTCCCGGTACCGGCCCGACCGTCATCGACGTCGAGCCGCTGCGGGTGGACACCTCGCCGGACCATCCGGACGAGCCGCCGCTCCACGCCGCGGCCTTCAAGCCCGCCGACGCCTTTACCGGGCGGCTCCATCCCGGACCGCGGGTTGGCCTGGGCGAGACGCTGCGCGGCCTCGCCGCCCGCGCCATGCCGGGGGGACTCGACCTTGGGATGGGCGGCGTTGCCCGTCCGGCCGCCGATCCGTTGCCGGACGGCGCCTCCTTCACCGCGGCGTCCCATGGCAACGCGGCCGGGACGCGCTCCTACAAGCTATACGTTCCAGCCAACCGCCGCGACGGGCAGCCGCTTCCGCTGGTGGTGATGCTGCATGGCTGCACCCAGTCGCCGGACGATTTCGCCGCGGGCACCCGGATGAACCAACTGGCGGAAGAGCATGGCTGTCTGGTCGTCTACCCGGAGCAGCCGTCCTCGGCCAACGCCCAACGGTGCTGGAACTGGTTCAACCCCGCCGACCAGCGGCGCGGCGACGGCGAGCCCTCGCTGATCGCGGGGATCACCAGACGGGTCATGAGCGACCATGCCGTCGACGCCGACCGCGTGTTCGTCGCCGGGCTCTCGGCCGGCGGTGCGGCGGCGGTCATCCTTGGAGCGGCCTATCCCGATCTCTACGCCGCCATCGGGGTGCATTCCGGCCTTCCCCAGGGCGCCGCTCATGACCTTCCCTCCGCTTTTGCCGCCATGCGTCAGGGCGGAGGAGCGGCGGGACGGCCGTTCGCCCGGCCGGTGCCGACCATAGTCTTTCACGGCGACCGCGACAGCACGGTTCATCCGCGCAACGCCGACGACGTGATCGCGCAATCCGGGGCGAGCGCTACGGGGGCGCGGGCGACGGTGGAGCACGGCCGGGTGCCGGGCGGGCACGGCTACACCCGTCGCCTCCACATGGACGCCTCCGGTCATGCGCTGTGCGAGCAGTGGACGATCCGGGGCGCCGGACACGCCTGGGCGGGAGGCAGCCCAGCCGGTTCCTACACCGACCCGCGGGGGCCGGACGCTTCGCGGGAGATGCTGCGATTCTTCCTCGAAAACCCGCGACGCCGGTCATCCGCGCCATAGCTCGGTCGTTCAGGGTGTTCGCCGGCCGTGCGTCCGGAAGAACCCGTTGAGCGCATCGAACGGTTCGGCCTCGCCGAGGGCGTCGAAGCGCCCGTGGTCGGCCAGCATGCGGGCCGCCCGCAGGAAGCCGCCCCAGGCGGCGCGGTTGAGGCCGCTGCCCAGGCTGATGCGCCGGACGCCCAGGGCGGCGATCTGCTCCACCGACAGGCCGATGGGGGACGAGACCAGCAGGTTGAGCGGCTTCGGATGGACGGCGTCGACCGCCGCCCTGATGACGTCCAGGGTCCGTAAGCCCGGCGCGTAGAGGACATCGGCTCCCGCCGCGGCGTAAGCCGGCAAGCGACGCAACGCCTCCTCGACGGCCGCCGGATGATCCACCAGCAGGGACTCGCAACGTGCGGTCAGGAGGACACCGGTTCCCCGCAACGCCTCCGCCGCCGCGGCCACCCGCTCGACGGCGTGATGAAGCTCGTACAGCGGCTTCGCCGGGTCGCCCGTGGCGTCCTCGACCGACAGGCCCGCCACGCCGGTGTCGGCACACAGGCGCACGTTGCGTTGCCAGCCCCTCGCAGTCATGGGCGTAGCCGGACTCGAAGTCGGCGTTCACCGGCAGGTCGGTCGCCCGGACCATGTCGGCGATGTGGGCCAGCATGTCGCCGCGCGGCACCGCCCAATCGGTGTCGGGAAGCCCCCGCGCGAAGGCGAAGCCCGCCGAGGTGGTGGCCAAGGCGCGGAATCCCAGATGCTTCAGCATCACGGCGCTTCCGACATCCCACGGATTGGGAATGACGAAGCAGCCGACCTGGTGAAGGTCGGCGAAAGCAGCACGGGCTTGGTCGTGGTCAGCCATTACAGCGTCTCTCCAGGGCGGCGGATCAACCTCGGCGGGCTGACGAGGGCAGGATACGCTTCCGCTCCGACGTCGTCCAATTGCGGGGCGAAGGTGTCGCCTCGTTTCCCTTTGGCTTCAGCGGCAACAGAATCCTTGATGGGTGACTCTTTGCGTCGCGAGAACCGCCTCCGACTCCTGTTGCAGGATGGTGGCCGAGCTATTCCAGCCATCGGCGGCACCATCATCCCACGGGGAAGGCGTTCATGTCGGAACAAGCACTGAAGGAACTCTTCATCAAGGAGTTGCAGGACACCTACAGCTCGGAAACGCAGATCATCGAAGCCCTGCCGGCCATGGTCGAGGCCGCCTCGTCCCCCCAGCTCAAGCAGGCTTTCGAAACCCATCTGCGCGAGACCGACGGTCAGGTCAGACGCCTGGAGCAGATCTTCCAGATCCTCCAGGCCGAACCGGGCGGGAACACATGCGAGGCGACACAGGGCCTGATCGAGGAAGCCGAGGAGATCATCGGCGAGGGCCTACCGGCGGAAGTGCTCGATGTCGCGCTCATCATGGCGGCGCAAAAGGTCGAGCATTATGAGATCGCCAGCTACGGCTCGCTGAGGACATTGGCCGAGACCTGCGGCATGACCGACATCGCCCGTCTGCTCGAACAGACCCTCGAAGAGGAAAAGGCAACCGATCAGAAACTCAACCAACTCGCCGAGGGCGACATCAACATGCGTGCCTTCCGGGCGGCGTAGGACGCGGCCGCGGTTCCCGTTGTGGAACTGCGGCCCCCTCCCCGGGCAACACGAGCGAACCGACCGCCAGACCGGTCTCCAGACCGGTTCGTTGTCACTCTCCGCAGGAAGGGTGGGTCATGAGTGGCATTGCAGGCTTCGCCGGCTCGGTCCGGGCGGTTGTGATCGGGGCGAGCGGCGGCATTGGCGCCGCCGTGACGCGCCGGTTGCTCGCCGATCCCGAGGTGACGGAGGTGTTGGCCTTGTCCCGCCGCCCGGTCGCGCCGGCGGGCAAGCTGCGCACCGGCTTCCTCGACCTTGCCGATGAGTCCTCCATCATCGATGCGGCGGCTTTGGCCGAAGCGGTCGATCTCGTTTTCATCGCCAGCGGCCTGCTTCACCAGGATGCGGTGCAACCGGAAAAGAGTTGGCGCACGCTGGATCCGATCGCCATGGCGCGGCTGTTCCAGGTCAACGCCATCGGCCCGGCGCTGGTCGCCAAGCACTTCCTGCCACGGATGCCGCGGCACGGACGGGCGGTCTTCGCGGTTCTCTCCGCAAAAGTCGGCAGCATTACCGACAACCGGCTTGGCGGTTGGTATGGCTACCGGGCGTCCAAGGCGGCGCTCAATCAGATCATTCGTACCACAGCTATCGAACTGGCGCGTTCGCGACCGGACGCGCTCTGCGTCGCGCTGCATCCGGGCACCGTCGACACCCCCCTATCGCAACCGTTCCAAGCCGCCATGGCCCGGGACCGGCTGTTCACACCTGCGATTGCCGCCGCGCACTTGCTCGGCGTCCTTGGTGAGTTGACGCCGATGGACAGCGGCGGACTGTTCGCATGGGACGGTCAGCGGCTGCCCTACTGAACGGTCGGCATGGCAGCCACCTTACTATGACCATCGGCTTACCGACAGTTCCAACGGCGCTCCGGCGGGCGGGTTCTCCACAGCACCTGAACCATGCCCTGGAGTGAACCGTGTCAGTTCGGGGGGCGTCTTGCGCTTTCATCGCTGGGAGGGTGAAGCAGACGACGGAGGAAATGAGTGCGGAAGGAATGAGTCCAAGCTCAAGCTGAACCAGAAGAGGGCATATTTTGTCGATGCGAAGACTTTCTTTTTAATGCGGACGCATTTTTGCTCGACTGAAAATGGCCTGTTTATGTCACAGGAATCACGGTCGTTAGTGAAATCTTTACCAAGATTCTTATTTTTCCGTTAAGCGAGCCACCTCAACCTCTGGGCTAAGACGTTGGTCTAGAGTTCAATGAGGTCCGAGATGGCTGCCGA
This sequence comes from Azospirillum brasilense, assembly GCF_022023855.1. NCBI lineage: Bacteria > Pseudomonadati > Pseudomonadota > Alphaproteobacteria > Rhodospirillales > Azospirillaceae > Azospirillum > Azospirillum brasilense. The sequence continues at coordinate 1,497,201 of NZ_CP059450.1, read as the reverse complement.
AACTACCGAACTGATGGACGTCACCTTCACGGTGAACGCCTGGGGCGCTCCCGCAGGCGGAAAGTGGCCGCATTTCGTGCTGCGGCTGGATGGGGTTGAAATCGGGCAGGCGACCGTCGCGTCGGCGTCGCTGGGCCGCTACACCTTCAACGCCCGCGTTCCGGCCGACAAGGCCCACAAGCTTCAGCTTCAGTACGACAACGACGGCTCCGTGAATGGGGAGGACCGCAACCTCTTCGTCAAATCGTTCGAGGTGAACGGGAAACCGATCCTCAGCATCGACCCGCTGGTGACCTACGACACCGGCGACATCGACGGAAAGAACGTCATCGCCGGGCAGACCGAGATGTACTGGCGCGGCGCGCTGAACGTCGATCTGCCCAAGACCATGTTCGCCAGCGCGCAGGAGCCCGAGCCCGAAGCGCCCGCCACCATGACGACCGAGATCGTCGTGAAGGCCTGGGGCGCCGCCGCCAACGGCACGCCGCCGCATTTCAAGCTGCTGGTGGACGACAAGGTGGTCGGCGACGCCTGGGTCAGCGCGACCAGCCCGACCGGCTACACCTTCAAGGTCGATGTGGACCCCAACGAGGCCCATAAGATCCAGATCCATTACGACAACGACGCCACCGTCAACGGCCAGGACCGCAACCTGTTCGTCCAGGGCATCACCATCGACGGGCAGGAGATCAAATCGACCGACCCGCTGGCCTCCTACGACAAGGGGCCGGTGGACGGCAAGTTCGTGGTCGCGGGCCAGGAAGGGCTGTTCTGGGGCGGTGCCCTGACCTTCGGCGTGCCGGAGGAGTATTTCGACGGCCCCTACGTCCCGCCGCCGCCCCCGCCGCCGCCGGTCACGCTGACGCCGACCGACATCGTCGTCACCGCCTGGGGCCAGTCGGCCGGCGGGGTGGCGCCGCACTTCAAGCTGCTGGTGGACGGCAAGGTGGTCGGCGAGGGCCGCGCCACCTCCAGCGACCCGCAACCCTTCCGCTTCACGGTCGATCTGGACGCCAAGGAAGCCCACAAGATCCAGATCCACTACGACAACGATTCCATGGTCAACGGCCAGGACCGCAACCTGTACGTCAAGTCGGTCTCCATCAACGGCCACACCGTCGCGGCGACCGACTCCATCGTCACCTATGACAAGGGCGTGGTGGACGGAAAGGACGTGGTGAAGGGCCAGGAAGGGCTGTTCTGGGGCGGCGCTCTGAACGTGGACGCCCCGGCCTCGCTGTTCCAGCCCGCGGCCGAGCCGCCCCCGCCGCCGCCGATCGGCCCGGCCTTCTACGTGGCGGCCAACGGCAAGGACAGCTGGTCGGGCAAACTGTCCGCTCCGAACGCCGATGGCACCGACGGTCCCTTCGCCTCGCTGGAGCGCGCCCGCGACGCCATGCGCGACAGCGACGTCGACACGACCTATGTGCGCGAAGGCACCTACCGCCTGACCAAGACGCTGGAGCTGACCGGTGCCGACAACGGCCACAGCTTCCGCAACTATCCCGGCGAGACGCCGGTGCTGAACGGGGCGGAGAAGGTCACGAACGTCGTCAGCGAGGGCAACGGGATCTACTCCGCGAAGCTGTCGCAGGCCACCGATCTCGACCTGACCATCGGCGGGGTGCGCCAGACGCTGGCCAGCAAGGGCATCGTCGACGCCGACAACCCCACCACCACCGGCTGGTACTTCGCCGACGCGGCCAACGGCGGCCCCAGCGGCTGGTCGGTTCGCTACCACACCGGCGACATGTCGTCGGGCGACATCGTCGCCGGCATGAAGATCCAGCTCATGGACGCCGAGCGGCTGTCCGACACGCTGACCGAGATCGCCGGAGTCAACGACGCCACCCGCACCATCACGCTGAAGAACGGCACCTCGCTGCCCTTCGCCGAGGGGACGACCTACAAGCTGCTGAACAACCCGTCCTTCGTCGATCAGGCGGGCGAGTTCGCGTGGCGCGCGTCGGACAAGTCGCTGGTGTTCAAGCCGGAAAACCCGGCCACCCTGGCGCAGGACGGCGTCGAGGTGGCGCGGCTGGGCACGCTGATCCGCCTGAACGGCAGCAGCGACGTGACCATCGAGGGGCTTGGCTTCACCAACACCACCACCTGGGGCTACGCGGTGGAGCTGAAGGGGGCGTCGGGCAACAGCATCGGCAACAACAGCTTCCTCAACGTCGGCACGGCGATCAAGCTGACCGCGGCCTCCTCCAACAACTTGGTGGGCGGCAACACGCTGGAGCATCTGGCGGTCAACGGCATCGAGCTGGACGGGCGCAGCAACGGCAACACCGTCTACGCCAACGACATCTCCCACGTCGGCGAGGTGCGCAAGGGCGTCGCCGGCATTATCGGCACCGGGGTCGACAACAACCTGATCGCCCACAACGACGTGGACTCCAGCGCGCGCTACGGCATCTCGCTGAAGAACTGGGACTCCACCAACATCAACCGCAACAACGTCATCGAATACAACCGCGTCACCAATTCCAACCTGGAAACGGCGGACGGCGGCGGCATCGAGGTGCTGGGCCGGTCCAGCGTCGACACCGGCACGATCATCCGCGGCAACTGGGTGGAGAGCGTGGGCGGGCTGGCGACCAGCAACACCGACCAGTGGCTGACCAACCACAAGGGCTTCGGCATCTATCTGGACGACATGGCCGGCGGCGTCACGGTGACCGGCAACTTCCTGAAGGACACCGGGCTGGCCGGGGTGCACATCCACGGCGGCGACAACAACCTCGTCACCAACAACTTCTCGATCATCGCCAGCAACGCGGAGGAATTCATCCGCGTCGGCTGGGCGCCCAAGCACGGCGATCCTGGCCTGCCGCGCAACAACACCATCACCGGCAACGTCATCAGCGGAACGCTGCCGCTGGACGACTACATGGAGCTGTTGACCGCCGGAAACCCGGTGATCGACGGCAACCTCGTCCACAACGTGCCGCGCTATGGCGACAACGACGTGACGGGCAAGCCGCTGTTCAACAACCCCTATTGGGGCGACTACTCGCTGCAGGCGAACTCCCCGGCGCTGGCCATGGGCATCCATGACCTGGACTGGGCAATGGTCGGCCACAGCGGCTACACGGCGTCGGACGGCATGCCGCATTTCTGGGACGCCTGATCCCCGGCCCGGACGGGGCGAAAGCGGGATCAAAAGCGGGCGGAGGCTTGTTCTTCCGGGACAGGTCCCCGGGGAAGGAGGCTCCGCCCGTGCTCCCGCGTCCACACGCCTTACGGCGGTTCACCGCCGTCCTTCTGCTCGCGGTGGCCGGGGGACTGGCGGGGTGCGCCGATCCCCGAGCCGACGTCGCGCTGGCCGCCCAAAGCGCGCTGGTCGGCATGCCCAAGGGAACGCTGCTGTCCTGCGCGGGCGTGCCGCATCGGCAGGCGACCAGCGGCGCCCTGGAATTCTTCACCTACCGCGCGGGCTCCATCGATTACTACGCCCCGCCACCGCCGCCGATCGGCTATGGATGGGGATATCCATGGGGCTATCCCGGCTGGCGTCATCGCGGGCTCGACTACGACCCGTGGGACTACTATCCTCCACGGGCTGGCGACGTGGTGGACAACCGGTGCGAAGCGACTTTCACCTTGAGGAACGGGGCCGTCGAGCAGCTGGTCTACCGGGCGCCATCGTTGGGCGCCTGCGCCGCGGTCGTGCAGAACTGCATGGCGCTCGTGCCGCAGAGCCTTCCGCCAAGGCCCACCCCGTCCGGCTAGAGCCGGCAGAGGCATCCACCGTGACACCATCGAGGAAAACGCCGGTGATGAAGGCACCGTTCCGCTCGGTTCTGCTGGCCCTGTGCGCCGTCGCGTGTCTGGCCGGTCCTCCCGCCGCGGCGCAGGACGCGCAGAGCGAGACGAAGCCGAAGTTCGGACCGGACGCCGTGCCGATGACCCAGGACCGCGACTATCTGCGCCGGGCCGGGGCGCCGGACTTCTGGGCGATGATGCCCTACTACACTGCCCAGCAGACGGGCAGCGCCTGTTCGGTCGCCAGCGTGGCAATGATGATCAACGCGCTGCGCGGCCTGCCGCCGCTCTCGTCCAACCGGCTGGTCACCCAGGCGCGGGTGCTGAACGAGGTGGACGATGACGTGTGGAAGGCGGCCACCGCGGAGAACGGGGACGGCGTGTCCTTCGCCGACTTCGCCGGGCTGGTCCAGAGGTCGGTGGACGCCTTCGGGTTGGATGCCACGGTGGAGGTCTTCCGCCCGAAGGACACCTCGCCGGAAACGCTGGGCGAGCTGCGGCGCATCCTCGATGAGAACGAGCGCGACGACAGCGACATCATCCTGCTGGCCTACGACCAGGGCACGCTGACCGGCGACGCCACGGTGGGCCACATCGCGCCGCTCGGCGCTTACGATGCGGAAACCCACCGGGTGCTGGTCATGGATGTGGACCGGCTGTGGTACGTGCCCTACTGGTCGAGCGACGAGAAGCTGCTGGAGGCTATGGTCAAGCCCGATCGCTCCGATCCCACCGGCAGCGGGTTGATCCATGTCCGGCTGAAGGATGTCCGGCTGAAGGGGCGGACGGCGGGATAACAGTGTTGACTCATGTTGCATCGCAGCGCGACCCGTTGTCGCATTCTGCACGCCAGGATCAACCGTCTTCCGGCTAATGATTAACTGTTATCTGGTTAAATGAGAACGGATTCGAGCGAATCTTTCGTCATTTTGTGCTATAAGAAATTTAATTTCGCTTTTTGCTGCCATGCACCCAAGGTATTGCTGCGATGCGCAATGCCTGGGTTCCAAGAAAAAAGCGATAAAAACCATGTCCGACGAGATTTACGAGCGGGTGCTGTCCAACCCGAAGTTCGCCGCGATGACGGCGAGCCGCGCGCGCTTCAGCTGGCGGCTGGCGCTGATCGTCCTGGCGGTCTACTACGCCTTCGTGTTCGCCTCGGCGCTGGCGCCCGAACTGATGGCGCGTCCGCTGGCCGAGGGCATGACCTTTCCGGTCGGGCTGGCCGCCGGCATCGTCATCACCGTCTTCTGCTCGCTGATGACCGGCGTCTACGTGCTGCGCGCCAACAGCCGCTACGACGCGATGAACCGCGATCTGCTGAATGAGGTGGGCCGATGAGCGCCGCGCGTCGTCTTGCTTCCGCCTCCGCCGCGCTGCTGCCGGCGCTGGCGGCCGGGTCCGCTTTCGCCGCCGCCATCGACGGCGCGGTGGAGCGCCAGCCGGTCAATGTGACGGCCATCGCCATGTTCCTGCTGTTCGTCGCCGGAACGTTGGGCATCACCTACTGGGCGTCGAAGCGCACCCGCTCGGCGTCGGACTTCTACACCGCGGGCGGCGGCATCAGCGGCTTCCAGAACGGGCTGGCCATCGCGGGCGACTACATGTCGGCGGCGGCCTTCCTCGGCCTGTCGGGCATGGTCTTCGCCAAGGGCTTCGACGGGGTCATCTACACCATCGGCTTCCTGGTCGGCTGGCCGCTGATGCTGTTCCTGATCGCCGAGCGGCTGCGCAACCTCGGCCGCTTCACCTTCGCCGACGTCGCCTCCTACCGGCTGGGCCAGACGCCGATCCGCTCGCTGGCGGCGGTCGGGTCGCTGACGGTGGTCTGCTTCTACCTGATCGCGCAGATGGTCGGGGCGGGCAAGCTGATCCAGTTGCTGTTCGGCCTGGACTACACCTACGCCGTGGTCATGGTCGGCGTGCTGATGATCCTGTACGTGACCTTCGGCGGCATGCTGGCGACCACCTGGGTGCAGATCATCAAGGCGGTGATGCTGCTCGGCGGCTGCACCGTGCTGGTCGGATTGGCGCTGGCGCAGTTCGGCTTCAACCCGGAGCGGCTGCTCCAGCAGGCCGTCGCCGCCCACGCCGCGAACGCCGCCATCCTGCGGCCCAGCGCCGCCATGGCCGACCCCATTGCCGCGGTGTCGCTCAGCCTCGCGCTGATGTGCGGACCGGCGGGGCTGCCGCACATCCTGATGCGCTTCTTCACCGTTCCCGACGCGAAGGAGGCGCGCAAGTCGGTCGTCTACGCCACCGGCTTCATCGGCTACTTCTTCATCCTGACGGTGACCATCGGCTTCCTCGCCATCGTGATCGTCGGCACCAACCCGGCCTATCTGGACGCGGCGGGCAAGATCCTGGGCGGCGGCAACATGGCGGCCATCCACCTGTCCAAGGCCATCGGCGGCAACATTTTCCTGGGCTTCATCTCGGCGGTCGCCTTCGCCACCATCCTGGCGGTGGTCGCCGGCCTGACGCTGGCCGGCGCGTCGGCGGTCAGCCACGACCTCTACGCCCGCGTCATCAAGAAGGGCAACGCCACCGAGGCGTCGGAGATGCGCGTGTCACGCCTCGCCACGCTGGCGCTGGGCGTCATCGCCATCACGCTGGGCCTGCTGTTCGAGAACCAGAACATCGCCTTCATGGTCGGTCTGGCCTTCGGTCTGGCGGCGTCGGTCAACTTCCCGGTGCTGATCCTGTCGATCTTCTGGAAGGGCCTGACCACGCGCGGCGCCTTCATCGGCGGCTTCGCCGGTCTGGTGAGCTGCGTCGCCTTCGTGGTGCTGGGGCCGACCGTGTGGGTCAGCGTCTTCAAGTTCCCGGCGCCGATCTTCCCCTACGAGCATCCGGCGCTGTTCTCGATGGTCATCGCCTTCGCGTCGACCTGGCTCTTCTCGGTCACCGACCGCAGCGCACGGGCGGCAGCGGAGGCGAAGGCCTACGAGTACCAGTACATCCGCTCGGAAACCGGCCTGGGCGCGGCCGGCGCGGTTTCGCACTGACGGCGTGAAGAAAACGGCCCCTCTCCTTCGCCAGGAAGGGGAGGGGCCGTGCCTCTTTCAAGACCGTGCTTTCCTCAGCGGCGCTGCGCCGACTGGGAATAGACGTAGGAGTCGAAGCTGTTCTCGGCGACGCGGAACCACAGCCGCTCCTCGTCGCGGAAGGGCTTCCACGCCTCGTAGACCTTCTTGAAGCGCGGATTCTTGGCCGACAGCTCGTCGTTCAGCTCGTTGGCGATCTTCTCGCAGGCCATCATGACCTCGCGCGGGAAGGCGCGGAGCTGGGCACCGCCGGCGACCAGACGCTTCAGCGCCGCGGCGTTGACGGCGTCGTACTTGGCGATCATCCAGGTGTTGGCCTCCCAGCAGGCCTGCTCCAGGATCGTCTTGTAGGACTCGGGAAGCTGCTCCCAGGCGGAGATGTTGATCATCAGCGGGATCTGGGCGGAGCCCTCCCACCAGCCCGGCGAGTAGTAGTATTTGGCGACCTTGTGGAAGCCCAGCTTCTCGTCGTCGTAGGGGCCGACGAACTCCGCCGCGTCGATGGTGCCGCGCTCCAGCGCCGGGTAGATGTCGCCGCCGCCGATCTGCTGCGGGACGAGGCCCAGCTTGCCCATAATCTGCCCGGCCAGCCCGCCGACCCGCATCTTGAGGCCGCTGAGATCCTCCACCGTCTTGATTTCCTTGCGGAACCAGCCGCCCATCTGGGCCGTCGTGTTGCCGGCGGGGATGTTGTAGATGTTGTGTTCCCGGAACAGCTCCCGCATCAGCTCCAGCCCGCCGCCGTGCATCATCCAGGAGATGTGCTGGCGCGTGTTCAGGCCGAAGGGCATGGCCGTGTCGAAGCAGAAGGTCGGGTCCTTGCCGATGTAGAAATAGGCGGCGGACTGGCCGCACTCGATCGTGCCGTTCTGCACCGCGTCCAGCACCTGGAGCGCCGGCACGATCTCGCCCGCCGCGAAGGTGCGGATCTGGAACTTGTTGTCGGTGGCGGCGGCGACCCGGCGCGCGATCAGCTCCGCCCCGCCGAAGATGGTGTCGAGGCTCTTGGGATAGCTCGACGCCATGCGCCACTTGATCTCGGGCTGGCTCTGCGCGATGGCCGGTGCGGCGACGACGGTGCTGGCGGCCAGACCGACACCGGCGCTGGCGAGGAAGGAACGACGTTTCATGGCGGGGGAATCTCCCTTCCCATTCATTATGCTTATACCACCGGTCTTAGCGGAAAACATCGAGGCGGGCCAGGGGGGCCGGCTGCGGAGCTGGGCTTCGCTTTGGGCATTGCCGGGATGGTGTTTGCAGTCCATCATCCGCCGGCCGCACAATAAAGAATCCGAACCGCGAAGAGGAAACGCACGGGCATGGATGCACAGGATCTGCGCGCGCTCCAGGCGCCGCTGAAGGACAAGTACAAGGACGCCCCGGAGTCGGCGGTGGTGACGCTGAAGGCCCGTGGGGCGCTGGATGATTCCGGCATCGCCTGCAAGGTCGAGACGGGCCGGGCGCTGGTGGAAGCCGGCCTCCACCCGGCGACCGGCGGGCCGGGTACGCAGGCCTGTTCGGGCGACATGCTGCTTGAGGCGCTGGTGGCCTGCGCGGGCGTGACGCTGAAGGCGGTCGCCACGGCGCTGGAATTCAAGCTGCGTGGCGGCACCGTGTCGGCAGAAGGCGACCTGGATTTCCGCGGCACGCTGGGCGTGGCGAAGGACGCGCCGGTCGGCTTCCGCGCCATCCGCCTGCGCTTCGATCTGGACACCGACGAACCGGCGGAGCGCATCGCCACCCTGACCAAGCTGACCGAGCGTTATTGCGTCGTCTACCAGACCCTGGCCAACCCGCCGCCGATGTCGCTGGCTATCGAGACGGGTCAGGGGTGACGGTTCTCCGAATGGGGCGGTTCCGAAGGGCCGCCCTTACCGGCCTTGGGCGATTAGGGCGTTAAGATTTGACAGTGGGTCAATCGATCACGGCGTTGCCGGTTGCCCAAGCCCTGAACTGCGCCGCCGATTCCGAAGAGGTCGGCAATGACCCCATAGCTTTCTGAGAAACGCGATATTCAATGATAACTCCGTCAACATTGTGCAGGCTCTTGCCGACGGGGATCACTTTGTGCAAGCGGACAAGCAGTCGTCCGTCCTCCTTCCACTCCAAGTCAACGGACTTGTCCGAGCGGGCGTAACCCTTGAAAACCGTCACTCGCTTGCCGGTTCCGGGCGTAGTGATCTCGATATCAGTCCCGTCATCAGAGTTGATCGCGAGTGGGCCGCTCACGCAGACGCCTGTATTGACTACTGCTTTGCGCAGCCCGGTGGGTGACGTGACGACCAATTCATCGTCAAAGTATCGCTGCAAGCAGCCATCGTCTCTAAGAACGTCGACTAATGCCGGAAGCGCCGGAAGCGTTCCAATCGCCCCGACTGTTGAGACTATCAGCAGGTAAGGCGCAAGCAGAACTTTGGCGATAACCTGCAGCCATCGAGGAAATCTTGATTTGTATGAATAAATTATCATCGCAGGGGCTGAAAGTATGGAGAGAATTGCTGCGACGGAAATCATTTGAATTATAGGTGAGTTTGTATACATAGTTATCCTATGTGCCTTCGTGACAGATGAAGGGCTACCAGGAAAACAACGGGGGTAGCCGAAGCGGATTTCCCCGTTCATAACTGAACTGTCGCAGACACAGCTAGAAAGGACATCGGCGCCCGTCATCCCCCGCTAGGCTTGCGGAGAGCGTATGCGCCGATGTCTCTTATGGGAGTGGCGATGCTCAGTCGTTGAGGAAAGGATTGTACAGCCTCTCCTCCCCGATGGTCGAGGTCGGGCCGTGGCCGGGGATGAAGGTCACGTCGTCGCCCAGCGGGAACAGCTTGCTGCGGATCGACTCGATCAGGTCGCCGTGGTTGCCCTTGGGGAAGTCGGTACGGCCGATGGAGCCCTGGAACAGCACGTCGCCGACGATGGCGATCTTGCTCGGCTTGTGAACGAAGACCACATGGCCCGGTGTGTGGCCCGGGCAGTGGTGGACGTCCAGCGTCAGGTTGCCGACCGTCACCGTGTCGCCCTCCTCCAGCCAGCGGTCCGGCGTGAAGGAGCGGACCGGCGGGAAGCCGAACATCTGGCTCTGCATCGGCATGCCGTCGATCCAGAACTGGTCCTCGCGGTGCGGCCCCTCGATGGGCAGTTTCAGCTCGTCGGCGAGGTCGGCGACGGCGCCGGCGTGGTCGATGTGGCCGTGGGTGACCAGGATCTTCTCCAGCGTCACGCCCTTCGACTGGGCGGCGCGCAGGACGCGCGGCAGATCGCCGCCGGGATCGACGGCGGCGCCCTTCATCGTCTCCGGGCACCAGAGCACCGTGCAGTTCTGCTGGAACGGAGTGACGGGAACGATGATGGTCTGCATGCCGCGTCCTTCGCCGGTCAATGATCAATGGTCAGGGATCGATTCGTGTTCGACCTTACGCGCCACCGTTTTCCAGGGCAAGAACCGGTACCAATTCCTGGGCAACACGGCTATATGGAGTGCACTTTATCTTTATCCCATTCCGCCGCGGGGGGCGGTGCCGGACCGAATGCTGTCGCAAAAAGCCAAATACGCCCTGCGTGCGCTGATCATGCTGGCCGAACGGACGGACGACGAACTCGTCCTGATCGCCGAAATCGCCGAGCGGGAGAACATTCCGCGCAAGTTCCTGGAAGCCATTCTGGTGGAACTGCGCAAGCACGGCCTGCTGTTCGCCAAGCGCGGCAAGAGCGGCGGCTACCGTCTGGCGCGCCCGGCGGAGGAGATTTCCTTCGGCGAGGTGATCCGGCTGATCGACGGGCATCTGGCGCCGATCCCCTGCGCCAGCAAGAATTCCTTCCGTCCCTGCGAGGACTGCATCGACCCGCCGACCTGTTCGGTGCGCTGGCTGATGGTGCAGGTGCGCGACGCCACCGCGCAGGTGCTCGACAACCAGACCCTGTCCGACGCCCTGCGCCACCGTCAGGCGACCGGCGGCCTGCCCGTCAACTTCGACATCTGAGCACCCTGCGCTTGGCTGCATCGGAGCCGCCATAATTCGGCCGGCCGATCATCCGAAAGCGGGAATGTCGCCGAAGGGCAAGGTCTTTTATGCTTCCGAGCATCCGGCGTCCGGTCTGGCGCCCCTGGGATGCTTTGGGAAGGAAACGATGTCGCTAGAGCAGGACCGGATGCGGCGTACGGGCGGGGACCGGGCGCGCCTGGAATGGTACGGGGCGAAGCTGTTCAGTCAATCCGATGAGGACGGCATCATCGCCGAAATCTTTCGAAGGATTGGCACGACCAACCGGGTGTTCGTCGAATTCGGCGCGGAAATTGGCACCGAGAACAACACACGCGCGTTGCTCGAAGCCGGCTGGACCGGTCTGTGGATTGAGGGCAACCCCGATTACGTCGGCAGCATCAAATGGAATTTCCGGGATCGCATCAGGAAGGGCACCCTGAGGTTCGTTGATCGCTACGTGACGCGGGAAAACATCAACGGCCTGATCGGCCGACCGAAATTCTGGGGCGGCGCCGGCATACGGGGGGAGATCGATTTCCTGTCGATCGACATTGATGGAAACGATTATCACGTTTTCGAGGCCATCAACGTCGTCAATCCCAGGGTCGTGTGCCTGGAGCACAATCACTGCCATGCGCCGGGCGCCGAGTACATCATGTCCTATGACCCGAACTACCGGTGGGGCGCCGGACGGACGGATTTCGGCGCATCGCTGACATCGATGGTGCAACTCGCGGCAAGAAAGGGATACACCCTGGTGGGTTGCGCGCTGTATGGAGCCAATGGCTTCTACGTCCGCAACGATCTGATCGAAGGGCGGTTCGAGGGTCCGTTTACTCCCGAACGGCTTTTCAACCCGCTGGACTATGAAAAAGTGGTGGCCTTCCCGCGGGCGCCGGGAATCGCCTGAACCGGATCGCACCGGTCCGGGCGGGTGTCAGGGTACCAGATCCACGGCGATGAACACGCGGTCCAGCGCGCGGTTCGTCGCCTCGCGCAGGATTCCGTTCTCCAGTAACTCGTCGACCAGAAGCTGGGCGCCGCGGAAGGTGCTGCCCAACCGCTTCTGCACCCGCCGTACGGTCAGGGCGGGTTCCTCGAACAGAAGCTCCAAAAGGTCCGGAATGCGGGAGTTGCGGCGCTTGGCCCCCACCCGCTGTTGCCAGCCTTCCGCCTTGCGGTCCAGCGACAGGGCGCGCTCCCGCTCCCGCCGCGCCGTCTCCGCCACCGTGTCGGCCAGCCACAGCCGCCATCCCTCCTCCCGCCCGCGGGCGGCGAGGCCGGCGGTCGTGCGGTCGGCGTGCAGCGAAACGGACATCGGCAGCCAGACGTTCGGCACTCGGCAGCAGCGCGCCACCGCCAGCGCCCCCATCAGCCGGGCCGAGGGCACCGCCCAGCCGGGAATGCGCAAGTCGGGCGCCGGGCGGAGCAGTTCGGCCAGTATCCCCACGCCGCCGAGCAGGGCCGGCGAGTCGCCGGCATGGTCCAGCCGCTTGAGCAGCGTCGCCGCCTCTGCCTCGCGGTCCGCGGAGAAGGCCAGCCGCCCGGGATCGCGGCCCGACACTTCCGCCTGAAGGCAGCGCCACAGCGCTTCCGACCAACCCAGAGACCAGGCTGGGGGCGCGTCGTCCGTGACGGGCGCGGTGTCGCCATCCTCGTCGTCGGACGGGAAGGAAAAACGGTCGTCCGGCCCGGCCTCCAGTTCCGCCACCGCGCGCCAGGCATCGGCCGCGGCACCGCTGGACGGCGGCAGTGCACGGTTGTTTTCCCTATGGCGGGCGGGGGCGGCGATCACGCCTTGCGTGAACAGGGCGCCTTGCCACAGCGCGCGGACCGATTGCGCCGCTCCCCGACCGGCGGTGGGGACGAGGTCGGTGCCGATGGTCGCCACCAGGAACTCCGCCGGGTCCACCGCCACCCCGTCGAGACGCGCCGCCGCGCAGGACTCCCGGCGCGCCGCGTCGGCCCACAGCCGCCGTCGGCGCGCCGGGTCCTGAACCACCTCCGCCAACCGGCCGAGCGCGCGCTCGGCCTCCAGAAGGGCGGTCAGCAGTGCGGGGGAGGGGGGCTGGAGTGGTTCGGACATGGCCGTTCGGGACAGGAGGCGGAGAGGGCGCGCATGATAGCGATCCGACGCATCGCTTCCAGCCTGATCCAACGCATCACATTTCACAAAATTATGTGAAATTGTCTCGCTGTGATGTGGAGAATGACAAAAAACAGCCTTGCAGCCTTCCCGGAATCATGCAAACTCTAGGAGGCAAATGGATATTGCATATACATTATAAAGTATGTGAATACGGCCCAGTCGATCCGGTGCAATGGCCGGCTTTGTAAACAACGGTGCGGTGCGTGGCCTCCAGGGCCGGTGCCTCAATGAACCATACCGAGGGAGTGTGCCATGTCGTTTCGTGATCGGCTCTCCGCGCTCCGCGCGAACCGGCTCTCCGTAGGCCGGCTGTCCGCAATGGCCGCGGGTGTCGCCCTCGCCATGCTGACCATCGCGCCTGCCAAGGCGCAGACCACGCTGCTGAACGTCTCCTACGACCCCACCCGTGAGTTCTATGTGGAGTTCAACAAGGCGTTCGCCAAGAAATGGCAGGCGGAAAACGGCCAGACGGTGACCGTCAAGCAGTCGCACGGCGGGTCGGGCAAGCAGGCGCGCTCGGTCATCGACGGGCTGGACGCCGACGTGGTGACGCTGGCGCTGGCCTACGACATCGACGCCATCGCCGACTCCGGCGCCCTGCCGAAGACGTGGCAGACGCGCCTGCCGAACAACAGTTCTCCCTACACCTCGACCATCGTCTTCCTGGTTCGCAAGGGCAACCCGAAGCAGATCAAGGACTGGGACGACCTGCTGAAGCCGGGCGTCCAGGTCATCACGCCGAATCCGAAGACCTCGGGCGGGGCGCGCTGGAACTATTTGGCCGCCTGGGCCTATTCGCTGGAGAAGAACGGCAACGACGAAGCCAAGGCCAAGCAGTTCGTCGCCGACCTGTTCAAGAACGTGCCGGTGCTGGACAGCGGCGCCCGCGGCTCCACCGTCACCTTCACCCAGCGGCAGCTCGGCGACGTCCTGCTGGCCTGGGAGAACGAGGCCTTCCTGTCGCTTCAGGAGTTCGGCGCCGACAAGTTCGACATCGTCGTGCCGTCGCTGTCGATCCTGGCGGAGCCGCCGGTTACGGTCGTCGATTCGGTGGTCGACCGCAAGGGAACCCGCAAGGCGGCGGAAGCCTACCTGAACTTCCTCTATACCCCCGAAGCGCAGGAGATCGCGGCGAAGAACTTCTACCGCCCGCGCCTGCCGGAGGTCGCTGCGCGGTATGCGGATCGCTTCCCGAATGTTAAGCTTGTGACCATCGACGGTTCCTTCGGGGGCTGGCGTACGGCGCAGGAGAAGCATTTCGCGGATGGCGGCGTCTTCGACCAGATCTATCAGAAGGGCCGCTGACCCGTGGTCGCGGCAACCACCAGCGACGCCGTGCTTCCCAATACGGGGGGCACGGTGTTGAGCGTTCTTCGAAAACCCAGTGTCCTGCCCGGCTTCGGGCTGACGCTGGGATTCACGCTGACCTATCTGTCCCTGATCGTCCTGCTGCCGCTGGCCGCGCTGGCGCTGAAGGCGGCGGGGCTGGGCTGGTCCGGCTTCTGGGACGCGGTGCTGACGCCGCGCGTCCTGGCCGCCTTCAAGGTCAGCTTCGGGCTGTCGCTGGCCGCCGCCGCGATCAACGCCGTCTTCGGCTTCATCGTCGCCTGGGTGCTGGTGCGCTACCGCTTCCCCGGCGACCGGATCGTCGACGCGCTGGTGGACCTGCCCTTCGCTCTGCCCACCGCGGTGGCCGGCATCGCGCTCAGCGCGCTCTACGCGCCCAACGGCTGGATCGGCTCCCTGCTGATGGAGTGGTTCGGGCTGAGGGTGGCCTTCACGCCGCTGGGCATCGCCATCGCCCTGACCTTCATCGGCCTGCCCTTCGTGGTGCGCACCAGCCGATCCTCCAGGATCTGCCGCCGGAGGAGGAGGAGGCCGCCGCAGCGCTGGGCGCCACGCGCTGGCAGTCCTTCCGGCGGGTGGTGTTCCCGGCGCTTCTGCCGGCTCTGCTGACCGGCTTCGCGCTGGCCTTCGCCCGCGGGGTGGGGGAATACGGCTCGGTGATCTTCATCGCTGGCAACATCCCCGGCCTGTCGGAAATCATTCCGCTGCTGATCGTCATCAAGCTGGAGCAGTACGACTATGCCGGCGCCGCCGCGGTCGGCGTGCTGATGCTGATGGCGTCCTTCGTGCTGCTGCTGGCCCTGAACCTGCTGCAAGCCTGGATGAGGTCCCGCCATGCTCGCTAAGAAAGCCGTTGGCTTCACCCCGGCGCTGGCCGACAGCCGCTGGGTGAAGGGGCTTCTGATCGCCACGGCGCTGGCCTTCCTGCTGCTGTTCCTGGTCCTGCCGCTGGTCGCGGTCTTCGTCGAGGCGCTGCGCCGCGGCACGGACGCCTACTGGGCGGCGCTGGTGGAGCCGGACGCGGTGGCGGCGATCAAGCTGACGCTGATCGTCGCGGCCATCGCCGTGCCGATGAACCTCCTCTTCGGGGTGGCGGCGTCCTGGTGCATCGCCAAGTTCGACTTCCGCGGCAAGGACGTGCTGATCACGCTGATCGACCTGCCGTTTTCGGTGTCGCCGGTGATCTCCGGCCTGATCTACGTGCTGCTGTTCGGTCTGCACGGGCTGATGGGGCCGTTCCTGAAGTCGCAGGGCATCCAGATCATCTTCGCCGTGCCGGGTCTGGTGCTCGCCACCGTCTTCGTCACCTTCCCATTCGTCGCCCGCGAGCTGATCCCGCTGATGCAGGAGCAGGGCAACGAGGAGGAGGAGGCGGCGCTGGTGCTGGGCGCGTCCGGCTGGCAGACCTTCTGGCGCGTCACCCTGCCCAACATCAAATGGGGTCTGCTGTACGGCGTCCTGCTGTGCAACGCCCGCGCGATGGGCGAGTTCGGCGCGGTGTCGGTGGTGTCCGGCCACATCCGGGGCGAGACCAACACGATGCCCCTGCATGTCGAGATTCTCTACAACGAATACAATTTGGTCGCTGCCTTCGCGGTGGCCTCGGTGCTGGCCATGCTCGCCCTCGTCACGCTGGTCGTGAAGACGGTGCTGGAATGGCGCTTCGGGGCTGAGCTGGCGGCCACCCGGCATTGAGGCGACGCACGTCATGGCGATCCAGGTTTCCGGCATCACCAAGCAATTCGGCAGTTTCCGCGCGCTCGATGCGGTGGACCTCGAAGTCCGTTCCGGCGAGCTTCTGGCCCTGCTCGGCCCGTCGGGCTCGGGCAAGACGACCCTGCTGCGCATCATGGCGGGGCTGGAGTTCGCCGATTCCGGCAGCCTCCTGCTCAACGGGGAAGAGGCGCTGAGCCTCACCCCGCGCGAGCGGCAGGTCGGCTTCGTCTTCCAGCACTATGCGCTGTTCCGCCACATGACCGTCTTCGAGAATGTGGCCTTCGGGATGAAGGTGCGGCCGCGCGGCCAGCGCCCGGCCTCGACCGAGATCAAGCGGCGGGTCATGGAGCTGCTGGAGCTGGTCCAGCTCGCCCATTTCGCCGACCGCTACCCGGCTCAGCTCTCCGGCGGGCAGCGGCAGCGCGTGGCGCTGGCCCGCGCGCTGGCCATTGAGCCGAAGGTGCTGCTGCTCGACGAACCGTTCGGTGCGCTCGACGCCAAGGTGCGCAAGGAGTTGCGGCGCTGGCTGCGCAAGCTGCACGAGGACATCCACATCACCTCCGTCTTCGTCACCCACGACCAGGAGGAGGCGCTGGAGTTGGCAGACCGCGTGGTGGTGATGAGCCAGGGACGGATCGAGCAGGTGGGCAGCCCGGCGGAGGTCTACGACCGTCCGGCCTCCGCCTTCGTCTACGAGTTCCTCGGGCAGGTGAACCGCTTCGACTGCGTGGTGGCGGACGGGGTGGCGCGGACGGCCAACGGGGCTTTGTCCATCCCCGCCGACGGCACGGTCCGCGGCCCGGCCATCGCCTATGTGCGCCCGCACGATCTGGGGCTGAGCCCCAGCGCCGCGGGACCGGGCCGGGTGTCGGGCATTCATGTGGTGGGACCGGACGCGCGGATCGAGATCGACCTCGCCGGCCTGCCGCTGGAAGCCGAGATGGACCGCGAGCGCCTGTCCGCCCTGGGCCTGCGCCCCGGCGACCAGTGCGCCGTCCACATCGCCCGCGCCCGTGTCTTCCCGCAGCCGTGACGGCAGCCTGACGAAGCCCGGCCTATCCTCGAAAAGGGGCGGGGAGGGCTCCCGCCCTCATGCCGATGGAGTCCCGGCGGGCCATGGGGCCTGCCCCGTCGGGGCCATGGACTAAGTCCAACGCCGAATCGTAACGCCATTGCCTTCTGGCGATGCGGACGGTGGATGTGTTGAGCCTTCCGCATTGCACCCAATGCAGGAGGCACCGGTGGACCATTCAGGACTGTCGCAGGCCACCGGCTCCGCCGCCCTGCGGACGGACGCCGGGGCTGGAGCCTGGTCGCCGCCGCTGGCGCTCACGCTGCCGGTGATCCTGGCGCTGCTTCTGCTGCCGCTCATCCTGGTGGAGATGCCGCCGCTGCTCGACTACCCGAACCATCTGGCGCGGGTGGACGTGCTGCTGCATGTCCGGTCAGACCCCTTCCTGGCCGACCATTACACGGCCTCCCTGACGCCGGTCCCGAACCTGCTGATGGAGGCGGTGATGCTGCCGCTCGCCAGCGTGCTGCCTCTGTATGTCGCCGGGCGCGTCTACATGGCGCTGGCCGGGCTGCTCACCCTGTTCGGGGCGATGCTGCTGAACCGCACGCTGTTCGGGCGGTGGAGCCTGTGGCCGCTGTGCGGCGCGCTGTTCATCCACAACGCCACGCTGATCGGCGGCTTCATGAGCTTTTCGCTCGGCTTCGGCTTCCTGCTGGTCGGGCTGTCGCTGTGGATCGCGCTGGCGGGGCGGCGTTGGCAGGTGCCTGTGGGCATGGGCTGCGCCTTGTTCCTCTATTTCGCCCACGCCATCGTGCTCGGCTCCTTCCTGCTCTGCCTGTTCGCGGTGGAGGCGGTGAAATACGTGGGGCAGGGGCGAAAGCCGCTGACGCTCGCCAATCTCGGGCGCGACGCCCTGCGCTTCACCGCGCTGCTCGCCCTTCCCGTGGCGCTGTTCGCCGGCACGGTGGGAACGCACCTCCTCCAGTCCGACGCGGCGGCGGTGGGCGCGCGGGACAGCACGCCGGTCCTGCTGCTGAAGGAAATCTACTGGCGGCTGAAGAAGCTGACCGAGCTGAAGCAGTGGCGTTATCGGCTGCACGACATGCTGGCTCCGGTCCTGAACTACAACACGCTGCTTGATGTGGCGACCCTGCTGCTGATCCTCGGCGGCATGGTGGCGGCGCGTCTGGCGGGCTGGCTGCGCGCCGCGCCGGCGATGATGCTGGCGGTGGGGCTGTTCGTTTTGGCCTTCTTCGTCGTGCCCGACCCCTTCTTCGGCACCTATTTCGTGTCGATCCGCTTCTGGATTCTGGCGGCCTTCCTGCTGGTGGCCGGCACCGACATCCGTTTTCCCAGCGCCCGCGCCGCGGCGGCCTTCGCCGCCGGGCTGCTCGCTCTGCTGACGGTGCGGACCGGCGTGCTGACGCTCAACTGGCTGGCCTATGAGGACGATGTGGCCGACCTGCGCCGCGCCATGGAGCGGATCGAGCCCGGACGGTCCGTCCTGATCGCCTGGGCGGGGCAGGAGGCCGGCTGCTGCAACACGCGGGAGTTCCTGCTCACCCAGCCGCCCTGGCGGCATGCGCTGGTCGCTTTGCCCAGCCTCATCCATCTGCCGTCGCTGATCACCGTGGAGCGGCGCGCCTTCGTCCCGACCCTGTTCAGCCACCCCGGCAAGCAGCCGCTGACGGTGACCCAGCCCTACCGCGACCGCTGCATGGCGATCTACGAGGGGGTTCCGGTGGATGTCCGCCTGCTCTCCCGTCCCGAAGAGGCGACCCTGCGCGATCATGTCGAGCCCTGCCCGCACTACATCGGCTGGCGGGACAAGTACGATTACGTGCTGGTGATGTTCTCCAACGTCTTCCACGCGGCCGGGCTGAAACCGCCGCCGGGCGCGGAGGAGGTTTACCGCGGCACCGTGTTCGACCTGTGGCGGGTGGAGCGCTGACGCAACCGCTCAGTCGTTCTGCTCGGCGGGTTCGCTGAGCGCGTCGTAGCCGCGGTCGCGGACGCTCTTCAGGCTCTGGTCGATGGTCTCGGCGTCCACCCCGGCGGTGCGCAGCACGAGGCTGGCCAGTTGCAGGCTGGCTTCCAGCGTCTCCGGCACCACGGAGCTGGCCCCGGCCATTTTCAGCCGCGCGCCGCGGTCGAGATCATGGGCGCGGGCGGCGATGGCCAAGCGCGGGGCGGCCCGGCGGATGGCCTCCACGGCGCGCTCCGCCATGTCAGGGCGGTTGACGGTGATGACCGCGGCCCGCGCCCGCTCGATCCCGGCGGCGCGCAGCACGCCGATCTGGCTGGAATCGCCGTAATAGACCGGCAGCCCCTCGGCCCGCGCCGCCGCCACCCGCTGCGGGTCGAGGTCCAGCGCGACATAGGGAATGTCGTGGGTGCGCAGCAGCCGGGCGACGGCGCGCCCGACCCGGCCATAGCCGGCGATCAGCACATGGCCGGTGATGTCGCTGGTCTCCACCCCGAAGGCCTCGGCGCCGTAGTGGGCCTCGACCCTCTGAGCCAGCCGCTGGGCGATGGCGCCGACCAGCGGCGTCACCGCCATGCTGAGCGCCACGCAGGAGGACAGCAGCAGCCCCGTCTCGCCCTCCAGCACCGCGAGCCGCGT
This sequence comes from Azospirillum brasilense, assembly GCF_022023855.1. Classification (NCBI taxonomy): domain Bacteria; kingdom Pseudomonadati; phylum Pseudomonadota; class Alphaproteobacteria; order Rhodospirillales; family Azospirillaceae; genus Azospirillum; species Azospirillum brasilense. The sequence goes on along the minus strand of NZ_CP059450.1, from coordinate 1,477,547 downwards.
CGCCTTGCCGATCAGCACGAAGGCGAACTCGCCGCCCTGCGACAGCAGCAGCCCGATGCGCAGCGACGTCGCCAGCCCGAGCCCCGACAGGCGGCAGAGCAGGAACAGCAGGATGCTCTTCCCGACCAGCAGCGCCGCGGTCACCATCAGGATGTCGTCGGCGCGCCGGAGCATAGCCGGCAGGTCCAGCGTCATTCCCACCGTCATGAAGAACAGGCCGAGCAGCAGGCCGCGGAACGGCTCGATGTCGGCCTCCACCTGATGGCGGTAGGCGGTGTCGGCCATCAGCATGCCGGCCAGGAAGGCGCCCAGCGCCATCGACATGCCGGCCTCCGCCGTCAGCCAGGCGACCGCCAGGACGACCAGCAGGTTGGTCGCCGTGAAGACCTCCGGACTCTTCGCCGAGGCCACGAAGTGATAGACCGGTCGTACCACGAAGCGGCCCAGCAGCATGATGGCGCCGATCGCCGCAACGGCCTTGACCCCGGCGAGGGCGAGCGCCCAGGGGATGCTGGTGTCGCCGCCGGCCAGCAGCGGCAGCAGGGTCAGCAGCGGCACGACGGCCAGATCCTGGAAGATCAGCACGGCGACCGACACGCGCCCGAAGCGCGCCACCGTCTCCCCGCGCTCGACCAGCAGCTTCAGCACCGTGGCGGTGGAGGAGAAGGCCAGCATGCCGCCGATCACCAGCGCCGCCGCCACGTTCTCGCCCAGCGCGTAGGCGACGGCGGCGATGGCGGCGCTGGTCAGGACGACCTGCATCAGCCCCAACCCGAAGATGTAGCGCCGCATCGCCCGCAGGCGCGACAGAGGCAGCTCCAGCCCGATGGCGAAGAGGAGGAAGACCACCCCGAATTCGGACAGGACCTGGGGAAGCTCCATGTCCACCACCGGTCCCGGTGTGTGCGGACCCAGCAGCGCCCCGCCCACCAGATAGCCGAGCACCGCCGGGATGCGCAGCGCCTGGAACAAGGGGACGATCACCACCGCCGCCAGCAGCAGGAACAGGACGTCGAAAAGCAGTTTGGGGTCGTGCATGGTCCGCGCGCTGGCTGGGTCGGGCCGGACGCCGTCCGTCCGGGACGGCGTCTGTATGCGGCGCAAACAGGGCCACCGCAAGCGCAGCGGGTGTGCGAAAGATCGGAACGCGCAAAAGAAGTCCCGTACCGGCCAAAAATGATCGCGCTGTGGCGGCGATGCCGCGGCGTCAGGCGGCGCGGGCGGCCAGCAACTCGTCCACGGCGGCGGTCAACTCGCTGTTGTCGAAGGGTTTGTAGAGCACGCGGTTGGCGCCGTGCATGGCCGACAGAGTCAGCGAGAAGGCCGCCGGGAAGTCGTCCGTGCTGCCGGACATGGCGATGATGGCCGGGGCGATGACGCTTGGGGCATGGGAGGCGTCGCGGGCGCGCAGGCGGCGGATCAGCTCGATCCCGTCCAGGCCGGGCATCATCATGTCGACGATGGCGAGATCGAAGGGCTCGCGCTCCAGCATGGACAGGCCGGACAGGCCATCATGGGCCTCCTCCACATGGTGGCCCTGCGTCTCCAGCGTCATGCGCAGCAGCGCCGTGAAGGCCGGAACGTCGTCGATCACCAGAATTCGGGCCATGGCTCCGTCGCTCCCAATGCGATGGCGTGAAGTGCGGATGGCGCGGACGGTTCAGTCCGCCGCGGCGCCGTTGCGGTCGGCATGACCAGAGGCCCCCAGCGCGCCGCTATCGCGCCCCCCGCTCTCGGTGCGGCGGGACAGCAGCGTGCGCAACAGCTCGTCCAGTCCCGCGGCCAGCGCGCCGTGCTGGGCCGGCGCCAAACCGTCGATCGCCGCAACCAGCTCGTTCAGCGGATCGTTGGCGAGCATGGTCCGCCCCCGCGTCGTGAGGGTCAAACGGATGGAACGGCGGTCGGTCTCGCTGGGGTGGCGCTCCAGCAAATCCTTTTTCAGAAGGGCCGCGATGGTCTGGCTGGCCGTACCCTTGGTCGTCCCGTGATGGCGGGCGAAGGCCACGACGTTCCGGGCGCTCGCGTTCGCCTGGGCGAAGTAACGCAGCGCCGCCCACTGGGCCGGGTTCAGCCCATCGGCAAAGGCAAGGCTGGCGGTCGTCCGCAGAACCTGCGCCATGACCTCGGCGGTCGCGCGCGCGCTTGGGCGCATGCCGGCTCCCCTGTGCCTGCGGTTTCGAGATAAAACCATAAAGGCGCGGCCCGGGGCCTGTCCAGCCGCCGCGCTCTTTTGTTGTCTCCCGGCTCAGAATCGAATCTGTTGTTGAACGAGTCTTTTCGCTGGATCGGCTGCGGACGCTGCCCTATACAGCGCCTCCCTCGCCGGACGCGGTCCGGAGGAGGCGCCCCGAAAGACTGGAGGGGTGGAGGTCAGGGCGCTGGCCGATCCGTTTTCCGCCCCAGGCGGTCTAGGCGGTTCGGTGAATACGAAACAAAGGGCTTGACGCTCTCTGCCGTAAGCGCTAGATTGACCCTCCGCTGGCACGAACGATCGTTTGTGCTTCTCCGGCCTTCAAAAACCCGATGACGACCACGGCCAGTTTGCCG